>JAITUM010000030.1 GCA_031286305.1 Candidatus Fibrimonadaceae bacterium
ACATGTGCATTTTGGCAAGATTGAAGATGATGATGAGTTAGAAGAAGAAAATGAACTGCCTGATATCTATTTTGCTCCTAAAAAATCTGCTACTACAAGTTCAGTGAATATTTTGGGAAGATCTGTGGGGCGAGGCTGTATAAAGAAAGAAGACTATGTAGACGATATGCCTGAACCGCAATGCGTAAGATTTGAAGAGAGAGACGTTCTTGCTAGCTTGACCAAAGAAAATGCCATGTTTATGTTAAAATATGGATATCCATGTACTGAAATGGGTAATTCTTATGGAATGTCTTATAGAAATTTGTCCTTAAAGCTAGAATGTAAATGTAACGAATTTGGGAAATACCAACCTTATTTTACTGCTAGTACATATGGCGATAAAATTGAAGTATACTTGAACACTGTGAGATACAATTCTTCCAAAGAAAGCTGGCGTGAATGTCTCTGGCATTATGATGACTTGAAAAGGAGTTATATACATGAAACAAGGCATATTAAAAATGGCAGAATAATAGCAGACAATCTTGCAAAATTCGCCTTGATAATTACTTTTGATGCAAAAGAAAAATGTGAACAATATGCTACTAAGGAAAAAAAGGTCTTGGAAGCAAGATGGGATATGTGGCTTGAAAAAGAGCAAAGGCACGACAATGAATATCCCAAAAGTCCAACGTATAGCGGAGGCAGAGTTCCAGATGTTTGCAATTAGAACAATAATCATTCTATTTTTTGTATTCTGTAGCAATGTTTTCATTCATGCTTATGAAAATAGATGCTTTTTTATTACCCCTTTTAGCGAAGAAGAGCGAAGCATGCTGGATGACAAATACAAAAATATACGTAAATATAAAAGAAATGGATTTGTTGCCAATTGCGAAGATAGTCTTTCAAATAAATATACAGAAGTGGACCCTCGTCCCTGCGGTATGCTTGATGACAACACTGGAGGTGCTTTATACAATTCATCAGGAGAAGTATTTAAAGATGAAGAGTTCACTATTTATACATACGATGATAGCTCAAAAATAATCAGAAAATGGATTTCTTGCGGAGGCGTTCTTGAGAGATTTGAAACGAAATACGATTCTAACGGCAATTTAACGCTTTCTGAAAGAGAAATAAGAAAATTTCGTAAACCACTGTCTTTTAGAGTTGAAGTATGGAACAAAGGCAAATTGGTGCGTACAAAATATAACAATATTAATAGGAGTATTGTTGAAAAAAAACCTTGCCTTCTTGAAATAATTGAACCCAAAGGCAATTCTACCTTTCTTCATTTAGATCCTGAAAAAGAACCGCCAGTTTTAGTGCAGAAAGATGTTATAGACTCCGCTGAAGTATATGATGTAATAAAATATCATTGGTATCCGCATTGCAAAGCCTATCACGAAACGCAAAAATCAATTAAAACTTCAAACGATACTGCCTCTATCATTTCAGCAACGGAAAAAGAGCCTGCAATGCCGTATAAGTATTACGCAATAATTGTAATATTTATTGTAGCAGCGAGTGTTTTAATAATACACAAAAAACGGAAGGGAAATGAGAAATGAATAAGCGTTCTCTAAAGTCAAGGAAGTTTACGGGCAAGCTGCCGACTCGTTCTATGGGTTGCGAGTATGAGTTTGCAAAGGCACTCCGTTCCAGCCCGAGAATGCTTTTTTCTCTTTCGCTGACCCGTGAGGGCAGCCCAAATTAGATGAGCAAACAAGAGCCTGATACACAAAAAAATTTAGTAAACAATGATTTTAAACAATACCAAATCAACATTTACTACACAAAGCTCAAATTTGCATATTTTAATACAAATTTCCGCCTTGTGCCGTCTGCAAACATAATCTCAACCTGAGTATTCTCGCCCTCGCCATGCTGCCCAACCACCTTTCCCTTGCCATATTTGTTGTGGTGAGCAAACTTCCCTGCCAGTGTAGGCTCAATTTGGCTATCGTCGTAGTCATAATGCCGGCCGGCTTGAGCGGTTTTGGGAGGAAGAGAGCGGGGAACGTATTGAGGCGGTCTGTTTATGGATATTGTGAAAGGGTTGCTTTTTGCGGGGGAAAGTCGCTCAAAATAAACCGTTGAAGCGTCCATTTCCCCTATAAAACCTGTGGGGGAAAAACTTTTTTGCTCACCGTGCCAAAAACGGCTTTGACACGTGTAAAGATACAGATTCTTTCTTGCTCGGGTTAAACCTACATAAAAAAGACGACGCTCCTCTTCCAGCTTCTCCCTTTTTTCTTCTATGGTATAATCACTTTCAAAAGCCCTGCTCGGCAAAATGCCATCGTCGCAACCCACTATGTGCACAGTATCAAACTCCAAACCCTTTGCGGAGTGCAAGGTCATTAAAGTTACAAAGTTTGTAGAGTTTTCGTTCTTGCGGTCTGCGCTGGTTAAAAGAGAAATATCCTGCAAAAAAGATTCAAGGGTTGCATCGGGATTTTCTTCGCAAAAATCTGCCACGCCACGCAGCATTTCGTTTAAGTTAGCCTTTCTGTCATCTGCGGTATCAGGGTCGTCTTTTTCTAAATATTCATTGTATTTAGTATAGTCTATTATTTTCTCCGTTAAAAAAACTATGGATTCCACCGGTTCTTGCAAAAAGCTGTTTATGAGTTTTGTGAAGGTTTCAAGTTTGGGAACGGTTGACAAAGCATCCCAAAGCGATGTGCCGTTTTTTTCTGCGTTCTGCTGCAAGGTCTCTACAGTTTTTTTTCCGATACCACGCGGCGGAACATTTACCACGCGCAAAAGAGCGGCGTTATCTTGAGGATTAACCAAAAGCCGCATATATGCCAAAATATCTTTCACTTCCATCCTGTCCCAAAACCTTGTGCCCCCTATTATTATGTTTGGAATTCGCGCTTTGTTTAAAGCGGATTCTATTAGGCGGCTTTGGGCATTGTAGCGGTAAAATATTGCTGTTTGGGAATATTTTTCTTCGCCGCTCAAAATTATTTTGCTTGAGAGCGCGCTGGCTTCCGTGTAATCATCTGCAATCTGTTTTATGTGAATCAGCGAGCCTTTTTCTTGTTTTGAAAAAACGCTTTTTTCCATTTCTTTCGGGCGTTTGTTGTTTGCTATCACGGAACCTGCGGCTTGAACAATGTTTGCGGAGGAGCGGTAGTTTTCTTCCAGTTTCACAATTTTCACGGGAGCAAAGTCGCGGTGAAAGCTTCTTATTATATTTAAGTTTGCGCCACGCCATCCGTAAATGCTTTGGTCATCGTCGCCAACAACGGTGATGTTTCTGTTTGTGTTTGAGAGCAAAAGCTTTAGCAAAATATATTGTGCATCGTTTGTGTCTTGGTATTCATCAACAAAGATATATTTAAAGTGCTCCGAGAATTGTTCGGAAATTTCCGGGATATTTTTTAAAACATCTATGGTACGTAAAAGTAAATCGTCAAAGTCCATTGCATTGGCTTGCATAAGCCGTTCTTGATACTCTATATAGTAACTCGCCAAGATTTTTTGTTCTTCAAAAATGCTTTGAATCAGAGCTTCGTCCGGTGAGATGTTTTTATTTTTCCAAAAAGAGATTGCTCCGGAAATTTTTTTCATGCGAGCTGCGTTTGCCAAGTCGCCTTCAACGGGGACAACAATTAGCTTTAACAATCTTTTTTGGTCATCTTCATCGTATATGGAAAAATTCTTTGTGTATTTCCATTTTAATTTATTTATTACAGCGGGATTTTCAAGGCATGCTCTTAAAATTTTTACGGAAAGGCTATGAAAGGTTCCCATCCAGTCTAAGCGAATATGCGGGAATTCCAAAATGTTTGCAATTCTCTCTTTCATTTCTTTTGCGGCTTTGTTGGTAAAGGTAACCGCTGCTATGCGTCTTGCTTCAACGTTGTGGTAAGAAATTAAATGTGCGATTTTATATGCTATGGTGCGAGTTTTACCGGAGCCTGCTCCTGCCAAAATGAGCATTGGTTCATCAATAGCAACCGCCGCCTCGTATTGAACGGGGTTAAGCTCTTGCTGGAGGATTGGCGGGGTTATAGAAAGCATTAGTGTGAGGGTAATATAGAAAACGCTAGTCTAACAGGACACAGGGATCTGTTACTAGAATAGCAGTTCCGTCGCAGCAAATTTCTGTATCAGGATCGTACCAATTGTCGCCAGTGCCGCAACGGATCAGCATTACACCGTTCTCGCAGCGAATATGGGGATCATTGATATTTAACCAATTGTTGCCTGTGGTGCCACAACGTTCCACAATCACATTGTTCTGACATTCAAGATGACCGGGGTTATGTACATACCAGCTGCTACCACAACGAGTCTCAACTACACCACTCGGGCACCTCTGTGTGTTTGGGTCGTATACAGTAGTACCGTTGCATTTGTCCCGAACTTCGCTGCCGTAGCAAAACTGTGTGCTTGGATTGTGATAATTGTTGCCTGTGGTGCCACAACGAGTCAGAACTACACCGCCTTCGCATCTCTGTGTGCTTGGGTCGTATGTAGTAGTGCCGTTGCATTTATTGTAAAGGGTATTGTTATAACAGAACTGCAAACCGCCCAAAATGTATGCATTGCCGTTGCTACTTGTGCCGCAACAACCATGAGTACTGGGATCATACGGCAAATAACCGCAGGAATATGTTTGATTGCCGTGGCAGAAGTGTGTTTCTGGGTTAAATATTATATTTGTTATATCTTTGCCGCAACAATCACGTGTGCTTGTGTTATTTGTATCAAATCTTCTTAAGCCGCAACAATCATCGCCTGTGCTTCTGCTTAATGAATCGCCCAAAAATGATGGTGGGGTGCCGCATCTATCGTGAACCTCATTGTTGAGACAAAATTGATATTCACGGTAATCTTGTCCTCCACACAAAGGCTCTACTTTATAATTGTTATTTGCTTGATAGCAGAAATGGGTAGTTGTGATAAATATGTCTTTGAGACCGCAGCATTCTAGATTTTGATCTGGGTTATATTCATTACCGCCGCATTTGTTGCGAACACGATCGTAGAGACAAAATTCAGATGAGGTGTAATCTTTTGTATGGTTTTCACATTTTTCTTTAACCTTACCCTCAAGGCAAAAATGTGTTTTTGTAGGATAAGGAGGAATCTCTGTACCGCAGCAAGCTTGTTCGGTTGGGTGCCATATAGATATCCCGCCGCATCTGTCCTTAACCTCATCGCTAGCGTTACAAAATTGAGATGGGAGGAACTCTTTTGTATGGTTTTCGCATTTTTCTTCAACATCCATATTCCCAAGGCAGAATTCTTTGTCAGGGTCATATTTTTTGTTATCGTTTCCGCATCTGTTGTAAACCTCATCGTTGAAACAGAATTGCGTTGAAGTGCCTGTGGTATCGTATTTGCTTGTGCCGCAGCATTCTTCTATTTTTGGGACATAAATTGCACCGGATGGTATTTCGCCGCATTTGTTAAAAATATATTCTTCGAAGCAAAACTGAGATGAAGTGTATGTTGAACCGCCGCATAATGGAACAATATTACCCTCAAGGCAAAAATGCGTATTTTCATAAATGCTGCCGTCGCACTTCTCAACAACCTTATCATCAAGGCAGAAATGTGTTTCTATAGTAAACCTCTTTGTGACACAGCAATCTTCTGTTTCCGGGTTATAAATATCACCAGATGATTCTTCGCCGCATCTGGAAACAGAGCTTGAGCTTGAAGCACTGGAACTGCTACTTGACTCAACACTGCTAGAGCTACTGCTTAGCACTGAGCTGGAACTGCTTCTTGGTGCATCACTGGAACTGCTTGGCAGTTTATCACCATTCAGTATGCACCTAACAGAAAGACCAACTGTTTTTTTGCTGGTACAGGGATACAATCTGGTGCCATTAAATTCATAACAATGCGCATGATCTCGTACACCATTGTCTGAAGAAGTCCACCAAAATGTGCGCTGACCTCTAAAAACAAAAAAATCGTTCCCAAAACCATCCAAAATTTTTTGCCCGCCTAACTGAACATTAAATACACTAGGAGCGTTAAGAAGCTCTCCAATTTTTTTTTCTCCTAAACCAAGCAAAACATCAAAATCTCTTTTGCTCGGCAACCTATAACCGTTTGGGCAAACATTGCTTGCTGCTTCCCAGTCGTATAATCCTCCGTATATATCGCAATTTTGCTTAAAATTACCATAACACCACTTATTTCCTTTTCTTGGTTCAGCATTTGAATTTTCAGCAAACCATATCTGGGAACCAACTTGCACTAGCGAACCGGATTTCTCAATTATTAACGAAGAAGACGACTGCAACGAAGAAGCAGAGTTTTCCGCTTCCTTATCATCACTGTTAGAGCAGGCAAAAACAAATACTACAAATAAAAACAACCAAAACTTCATAATCTGAGATATAATTTAGATTTTTTTTGACCACAGGTACTCCGTTCCTACCCAGGGCTAACGCATCTAAATTTGCCGAATCGTTGTTGACCATGATTTGAGAAATTTTCTATCTTATGCCTAGTTTCTTGGGAGAATAAAAGTGGCTAAATTGCTGATGCTTTTCAGTTTGCTTCTTATAGCTTGTGGCGGAGTTGATGGACAGCTTTGCTGCGAAGACGGTTCAAAGTCTTCTTCCAGTTCTCAAGTTTATTCAAGCAGCGAAGGCTCCAGCAGCTCATGCACACCCTTAGACATGGATTTAAATTGGCAAAACGCCCCTCCAAATTCATACATACATGGCGGAACATCAATAACAATGACCGCTTATCAAATTTCTAAGTTCCTGATAACTCAAGGGCAATACAAAACCATCATGGGCAATAACCCTTCAAAAGGAATGCAAAGAGATGATCTTCCCATAGAAGGAGCTACTTGGTTTAATGCTGAGGAATTTTGCAAAAAATTATCCGTGCAAATGTGTTTGGAACCGGATGCCATTAAATTACCTACGGAAGCTCAGTGGGAATATGCAGCCTACCCGCAAACAATAATTATACAAAGAAATCCGGAATATTGGGAGTGGACAAATGATTGCTTTGACAGCGAGTATCCAATAGGCACTCACGACCCAAGCGGACCATCAAACTGCCCTCGTGACTTTCCGAAAGTTCGCAAAGGTTTTGGCAACAGCTTTGACGTTCGCAATGCAACCGACCCTAACTTAGAGCACATAAGCGGCGGGCACATAAGTTTTAGGGTTGTTAAAAAACAGTAGGAAAATTATTATGCACATGACAGACGCTTTAATATCACCCGCAGTTGGAATAACCATGTGCGTTGTTAGTACGGCAGCCGTAGCCTATGCCGTGAAAAAAAATGTTAGCGAAAAAAAAATTCCCATGATGGGGGTTATGGGCGCATTTATTTTTGCGGCGCAAATGATTGATGTCGCAATACCGGGCACAGGTTCCAGCGGGCATATAACCGGAGGGATTTTGCTTGCTGCTATGATTGGGGCAACTCCGGCGCTTCTCTCCATGTCTGCGGTGTTGATAATTCAATGTTTATTTTTTGGCGATGGCGGTTTGCTTGCCCTTGGGTGCAATATTTTCAATTTAGGCGTGATTCCGTGTTTGATTGTTTATCCGCTGGTCTTTGAGCCTCTTATTAAGAAAAACGCAAACCCAAGCAAAATAACGATTGCTTCTATTTTTGCAGTTGTTGCCGGATTGCAGCTTGGCGCATTTGGCGTGGTGCTTCAGACTCATATTTCCGGTGTTGCAGAACTTCCGTTTTCTGCCTTTGCAATTTTAATGCAATCAATTCATTTGATAATCGGTGTTGCAGAAGGCATTGTAACCGCTGCTATTCTGTGCTTTGTTCTAAAAATGCGTCCGGAAGTTATGGAGTGCATTTCAAGCAGGGAAACTGTGAAGCATCATTCAAAAGGGGTAATTATTGCATTCGCTGCCATTGCATTGCTTGGCGGCTGTGTTTTATCCCAGTTTGCTTCTTCAAATCCGGATGGTCTTGAATGGTCAATTGAAAGGGCTAATGTTTTTGAAAAATGATAGGTAAAATACAAGAACTTAGTGCGCTTGAACGATTGTCCGGAGGGGATACGTATGTGCACAGACTTCATCCTATGGTGAAATTATTTGCAACGGCAGTTTTTATAATTACAGTTATTTCATTTGGCAGGCATGCTTTTATTCTGCTAATTCCATATGTTTTTTTTCTCATATTTTTGATGATTCTTTCCAAAACTCCTCATTTAATATTATTCAAAAGATTTTTGATTGCGTTTCCGTTTTGTTTTTTTGCGGGAATAAGCAATGTGATTTTTGAGCCGGCTCCTTATGGTCTCATATCTTTTTTCACCATTATGCTCAGGGCATATTTATGCGTTATGGCTGCTTTGCTTCTTGTGTCTGTCACGCCGTTTTACGAGATTGCAAATTCCATGCGCAGGTTAAAAATACCGGGTATATTTGTTAGCATATTCGAAATGACATATCGTTATATAAGCGTGCTTTTAGAGGAGGTGTATTCCATGTACATAGCTTATTCTTTGAGAAACGCAGGTAAAAAAGGAATTAGAATGCGTGATATGGGCAGTTTTGCCGGGCAGCTTTTGCTTCGCAGTTTTGACCGTGCCGACCGTGTTTATAATGCCATGAAATGCAGAGGTTATACTCTTGATTTTGTTCCGCAAAACAGGCAGAGCTTTTTGCCGAAAGATATTGTTTTTTTTATTTTTGTTTGTATTTTCTGCTTAACTTTCCGTTTGATAATACCGTTCATCCCTACAGTGCTACTCTCGTAGCCATTCCATTCTTCCTAGCTACAGCAACTGCATCTTCCAAAGTAACATTGAAATCCATTCAACTGCGGCAGTCATTGCTGCCTTAGCACTAAAACCATTACAACGAAGCTCACGCTCAAGCTAAGGGTTGCAGCCCTTTTCTGATAGAGCATTTTTTTCTACTTTACATTTGTTATGACTAATTTGAAGAACTGGGCAGCATCTTTGTTGGCAAAAGCCGGCATTGATATTGATGGAAATAATCCCTGGGACATCCGAATCCATAACGAAAAGTTTTTGGAAAGGATAGCAACCGAGGGTACCCTTGGACTGGGTGAGTCTTATATGGACGGCTGGTGGGACTGCGACTCTCTTGACCAATTTTTTGACCGAGTTTTAATGGCAAACTTGGCTAAAGAGATTCGTTTGCGAGATTTGCCGCTTTTTGATTTGGTAAAAGCAAAGATTCTCAACCCCCAAACCAAAGCGAAATCAATTGATGTAGCGGAGATCCATTATAACTTAGGCAATGATTTTTATGAGGCCATGCTTGATAAAAATATGCAATATACTTGTGCTTATTATAGTAGCGGCGCAAAAAACTTGGAAGAAGCGCAAGAGGCCAAACTTCATCTTGTGTGCAAAAAACTGCAACTTAAACCAGGCGAAAAGGTTTTAGAGCTAGGTTGCGGATGGGGCGGTTTTGCAAGATTTGCTGCAAAAAACTATGGTGTGAGCGTTGAAGCTTACAATATTTCTACAAAACAAATTGAATATTGCAAAGAAAAGAACGAAAATTTGCCCATAATTTACCATTTAAAAGACTACAGAGAGGCCACGGGCGAGTTTGATAAGGTGGTAAGCATTGGGATGTGCGAGCATGTTGGGCCAAAAAATCATCGAACATTGTTTGAACTGGCGCACAAATGTTTAAAAAAGCATGGGATATTCTTATTGCATTCAATAGGCAACTCAAAATCTGTGAGCAGCAACGATCGTTGGCTTGCCAAGTATATTTTCCCCGGCTCCGTTTTGCCATCTCCCGAGCAATTGGGTTCTGCCATGAACGGGCTTTTTGTACTTGAAGACTGGCACAACTTTGGCGTTGATTATGATAAAACTCTCATGGCTTGGCAGGAAAATTTCCGTGCTTCTTGGCCGAGCTTCAAAGAAAAATACGGCGAGCGTTTTTACAGAATGTGGGATTATTACCTCATGTGTTGCGCAGGAATTTTCCGTAGCCGTTATTGCCAGTTATACCAAGTTGTGATGTCTAAAAACGGAGTCCTCGGCGGCTGGCGGTTGTAACGTGCGGTGGCAAAATAAATTTTCTAGATTTATTGCAAGAAAAATCTAAAAAATAGATGGAGTAGATTTTATGAAAAACGTTTCGATAGGCGTAAGGCTTCAGCTTGCTTTTTTGCTGACCTCAATGATGGCATTAACTCTCGGCATATTTGAGCGCTATATAATAGATGAATTTTCCAAAAAAAACGAGGCAACATATAGAGAGATTATTGTTCCTTTAGTTCAATTAAGCCCGGAGCACAGCAAGGGGCTTGCACAATTAGCGGAACAGCGAAAAAAGACATATGAAGAGTTTGCGGAGAGCGGCAAGAACAAATCGATTTTGCTCAACATTGCGATATTTATGCTTGCCAGCGCCATTGGGTTCAATATCAACATGTCTATAACCAAACCGCTTAAAAAAGTTGTTGAAACGCTGAAAAAAGGCGAAGACGGCGATATGCGCGCAAGAACGGGAATTGATCAGAAAGATGAAATAGGGATAGTGGCGAAAAATGTTGATGAATTCTTTGAGGAAATTCAGAGGATTATAAGAAACCTGTTGCAAAGTTCAAACACACTCTCCGGTTCAAGCAATGAGCTTTCTGCTATAAGCCAGCAGCTGGCGAACGGCGCAGAGGAGACCGCTACGAAAAGTGGTGCGGTTGCGGGCACAACGGAGCAGATGGCTACGAATATAAACGCCATGGCACAAGGAGCTGGGCAGGCTAGCGTGAATGCCAATGAGATTGGTGGTGCGGCGGGCCAGATGAGTGCTAATGTGAACACTATAACTGCGGCCATAGAGGGCATGAGTACAAGCATTAGCCAAATTGCCGCCGGTACGGGCGAAGTTCGCTCTGTGGCAAACGAGGCTATGGGCAAGGCAACGGATGCGACCGGAGTGATGAACCGGCTTGGCCTTGCAGCAAGGGAGATTGGTCAAGTAACTAATATGATTAAGAAAATTGCCGATAAAACTAACTTGCTTGCGTTGAATGCCACTATTGAGGCGGCGAGTGCCGGTGCAGCCGGCAAGGGTTTTACGGTGGTTGCGAATGAAATTAAAGAGCTTGCAAACCAGAGTGCTCAAAATGCAGACGATATTACTCAGAGGATAGAGGGTATTCAAGGCAGCACAAATAATGCTATTAGAGTAATTAGCGATATTTCGGAAATAATAACTAAAATTAACGATTCTGTTGAAGCAATAGCCGGTCATGCTAACCAGCAGACTAGAGCGAGCAATGAAATCACAAACAATGTTGTTCAGGCTAATTCTGAGGCAAAGCGTGTTGCAGACGCCATAAACGAGGTAGCGCGTAGCGCGAACGAGGTGAGTCAAAACGCTGATGAGGCAGCAAAGGGTGCCGGCAATGTGAGCAGCAACATAGTGAGCATGAGCCGTGCCGCTAAGGAAAGTGCTCAGGGTGCTTTACGCGTGAACAAAAGTGCAGGCGATTTGGCAAAGATTGCGAGTGAATTGAGAGAAACGGTGAATTTGTTTAAGGTGTGAGTTTCTATGCGAACATTCTGTAAAATTTTTCTATTTTCCCCCTAAATGCGTTTTATACTACTACTTTTACTGCTTTTTTCCTTTGGCTGGACAGCTTCATACAATGAGATTGTGAAGAAAATTCAGGCAGGGGACTTTGCCGGTGCAAACTCCGGGCTAGAGACTATGGTAAAGAGTCGCTGGAGAACCGGCGAACAAGAAAGGGCAGTGGTGCTTTATGTTGAAAATAGCATTCGCTTAGGCAAACTAAGCGATGCACGCCGCTATGCGACTCAGTTCTTGGATTTTTTCCCAAAAAGCCGGTACCGTGCGCGTGTAGAAACTTCTTTGGCAGTTTTGAATATTTTGGAAAAAGATCCGTATGCAGGAGCAGAAATGCTTCGCCGAGTTTTGGCTTATACCAAAAACCCTGTAGCGGCGGCTCGGGCACGCGACTTGCTTTCACAGATTTTTTCTGCAGACTTGTTATCCATAAACGAACTGCAAAATATGCTTGAAAAAGGAATTGAAGAAAAACAAACAAGAGGGCTTGCGCAACTAGCTCTCGGGCAAAGGATGCAAAGAGAAAATCGCTACAAAGCGGCAACATATTGGTATGGAGAAGCAAAGAAAAATAACCCTGCTCTTGAAGAAAGAGTAGATAAATTGAGAAGCGCGTTGGAAGGCAGGTCGGCAGGTCATCCGGTAATTTTGATTTTGGCACCGCTTTCCGGTCCTCATGCCGAGCTTGGCAATTACATGGTTCAAGGAGCCTTGCTTTACTCAGATAATTTAAAAAACAAGGCAAGGTTGCAAATAATGGACGATCGCGCAGACCCGGTCACTGCGCTGAGAAAAGTGAAACAAGCTTTAATTCAAGATTCTGTTGTAGCGGTAATAGGTCCTTTACTTTCGGCAAGCGCAGCAACGGTTGCAGCATGGATGAGCGAGCGCGCTCCGCAAATACCCTTGATAACTCCAACGGCTACGGATGATGGCATTGCGGAGATGGGCAGGAATATTTTTCAACTAAATGTAAGCTCTGCAAGGCTTGCTTCTGCCATTGCAGACTATGCCATGAATTGTTTGCAAATAAATGAGTTTGCAATCATGTCTCCTTTTGGCGATTACGGTTCCTTAATGTCAGATGAATTTCAGCGTGCTATTGAGCGTAGAGGCGGAATGATTTTAGCCACCCAAAACTACGTAGAAGGTTTACCGGACTACCAAAATGAGTTTAAACTTTTAAGAGATCGCAAGTTGACTCTTGATACTCGCCGTATGAATATGAGCAGAGGGAACACTAATGTTTCTGCCATTATCAGAAGAGATTCCTGGTTGCGAGATTCCACTTTGGCTTTCCCTGCAATGTTCATTCCCAGCACAAACCCGGCTGATGCCGGTTCAATGGCATCGCAAGTATCTTTTAATAAATTAAGAGCCGGAGCTTTGCTCGGTTCTTCCGGCTGGTATGGCAGAGAATTTTTGCTCAACGCAAAAAATCAAGCTGAGGGTTCAGTGTTCAGTGTGGCGTTTTATAACGAGGGCGAGAACTTGAAAGCTTTTTCTGAACGGTTTAAAAGCAGATGGGAAAAAGAACCGGATAAAAGCAGGGTAGCGGGTTTAAGCTACGATGCAATTCGTATTATAACTGCGGTACTGCCAAATTCAGGTTCTTTGCCTGCGGCAATTTTGCAAAAAAAAGAATTTGACGGCGTTTATGGAAAAATTATTTTTTCAAGAAACGGTGCAAACGAAAGCGTAGGTTTAATAGCTGTGGAGCAGGGAAAGTTCACGGAAAAATCACCCAGTTGCGAAGAAACTCCCGCGCAATAACCAATCGGCACTTTCTATATTACTCCTATGAAGTTTAAACACATTGTTTTGCTGGTTGCAGCTTGTGCTTTGTTGGCTATGGCTTATAGAGTGCAAAAAGGAGATACCCTTTGGGATTTGAGTGAAGCATATCTACAAGATCCTTTTGCCTGGCCGGATTTGTGGAAGGCAAACCCGCATATTCAAGACCCGCATTGGATTTATCCCGGCGATTCCATCTGTTTTCCAGGGCAAGGTCCATGCATGATTCAAGGGCAAGATACCCAGGGAGATGACGAAGCTCAAGATTTTGCCTACACTCAAGGTGCTCAAAGAAATCCTCAAAATACGGGAAGTGGCAGTGGTAGCGGTAGCGGCGAACATAGACCGCCTGAAAGAGCAAAATCTTTTAACTCCTACTACCAAAGACTAATGCCCATATTGGAATCCGTAGGGACAAAAGATGAAAAAAACACTAGAGGCTGGTTTATGGTATATAGCGATGAAGTTAACAGACCGATTAACCATTCTCTGGAACATGAAATACTGCTTGGTTTTGGCAGAAGAATTTTCCCAAAATTAAAAGAAGGTGATATTGCCGAACTTTGGACCAGCAAAAAAGTTTCCGTTCCAAACAGTGCCGGCACCACCGATGCCTATTACTTGCGCCAGCTTGCCGCTCTTGTTAAAATAACCGGTGTTGGCGATTCACTTTCTCGCTCTATTGTAGTGCAAACTTTTGCGCCGATTTCTGTGGAAAAAACTCTTGCTCGCCCGCAAATGCCCATGGAAACCATAGATGTAAAGTCTTTCAAACAGATTAAGCAAGCCAAAGCAGAAGATATGGCTGAGGTTGTTATGTTTATGGATAGAAGCATTATTCCGAGCTTGTATTCTTATATACTGGTAAATATGGGCAAAAGAAAAAATTATGTGCCCGGTAGCGCAGTGGCTTTTTGGGATATGGACAAAAGAGACCCGACTTTGCCACCGAGACTCTTGGGCAGAGGCTTGGTTGTGTACTCTGATAATGAACGCGCAACAGTTTTGATAAGAGACCTTTACAAGGCTACTCGTCGCGTAGATATTGGAACCCCTGTTTCACTGACTCATTTACCGGTGCTGTAAAAAGTGAAAAATCCATTGGCTTTTCGCTTGTTTTCCGTTTTCTTTTTTGCAGGACTTTGCATCTGCATTTTGCTTTTGGCTGGCGCTCTTGTGTTTTTTAATTTCCCGGATGCAGGTATATGGTTCGCGGAATTGCTTCTTCACTAGCAGTCCCACTGAAGTTGCTGTTATTTTTAGCGGGTATTTTGCTCGCTACCATTGTGCTTGCTGTTATAGGTTTCAGAAGCATTGAGAAAGAAAAATTGCTGGAAGAAAAAAGATATGAAAGCGCTAAGGAAAATTTAAAAACTGCTATTATTGAAAGCTCCAAGCAAGAAACAGAAATGATGGTAATGGAGATTCAAAGGTATTACCTTAGCGAGAATTTTTTGCATGATTCTTTGGCAGGAGTTTTATCCTTATTTGTTTTTAAAGATGGAATTTTAAATTATCCGTTTGAAGAAAGCGGTAAAGCGGGTAGCGAATTTTATTTATTGGATCATAGCGATGCGCTTGTTTTAAAGAGGTTTTTAGATTTGCAAAAAGCAGGGAAGTTTAAAGAAGCAAAGGAATATGCTTTGGAAACGGTTAATTCTTTTTTGCAAAATCCGAGCGTTGCCCGCTTGGATTGGGATAGTTATTTTTTGGAAAAAATGCTTAACGATATTTTGTGCGACCAAAATTTAAGCAAAAAAGATAGCGACGAATTTAAAAGTATTTTGAGCAAAACGCAAAGGCTTTTGCGGAGTTTAAATACATATTCACTGCACAGAGATTTTTTGCTTGCCCTTGGAAATTATGCCAATTATTTAAATGAGGGATATTCTTTTATTCAACACGAGGGAGAATTCTTTTTAATTATTCCGCCATCCGAATTAATTGCTGGAAAATCTATTATAGCAAAAATAGATAGAAAATTTTACTCAAACAAAATGAATAGAGCAATAAACGAAACCGCAAGAGAGTGGAGTTATATTAGCTATTCCATTTCCGATGAATTCCCTTTTGGAGAATCGAATATTTTAACGGAAGAAAATATTATAATTGAAGAGGGCTCAAAAACAACAAAGAGAGATGGAACAAATTTTCTTTTATTGACACTTGTTTTTTCTTTGATAATTCCGGTGCTTGGCGTTGTGGTTGTGTATAGAGGTTTTTCCAAAGAAAGGCAGTTGAGATTGATGAAAGATAATTTTCTTTCTACAATTTCGCATGAGCTTAAAACTCCGCTGACTTCGGTGAAAATGTATTCCGATCTTATAATTAGAAAACCGGAGAAAGCAATAAATTACACGGGTGTTATATTGAAAGAAACCAGCCGTTTGGAAAATTTGATAGATGCAATTTTGAATTACACCAGAATGGAAAGCGGTAAAAATACTTTTCGTTGGGAGAGCATAAATCTTTCGGAGTGTGTGGCTAAGATTTGCGATTCGTTGGAGGTTATTGCAAGCGGCAAAAATCTGGAAATCAAAAGAGAGATAATGGAAAATTGCAATATTACAGGCGACTATCCTTCTATTTACAGCCTTGTGCAAAATCTTGTGGATAATGCCATAAAGTATACAACTGAGGGTTATGTTTTTGTTAAGTTGCAAAATGAAGAGCAGGGAATTTCACTTTCCGTTGAAGACACGGGCAAAGGCATTCCGTTGGATGAGCAAAAAAATATATTCGATGGTTTTTACAGGATTGGCGATGAGTCGACAAGGGAAACAAAGGGTTCAGGTTTAGGTCTTGCTATTGTAAAGCGCACTGCAGATATTCACAAAGCATCAATTATACTAAAAAGCACCCCCGGAAAAGGCGCAACTTTTACGGTGGTTTTTAGAAGCTAAATTTTCAACCCTAGTATTTTGAAAGGCAAAGAATTAAGGTGGCATCTGTTTGATGAGGACTGATAAGTGATTATGGTTCTTTGCCAAGCTGTTTATACGCTTCATAGTTGTGCAGAATAACGTTAGCGAACACTGTTCCTTGCCTGTTATATCCCTGCTCCGTGTAATGCATTCTATCTCGCTCAATCTGTATCGCTTCCGGATTTTCTTTTGCGCCCATAAGCCCGCCGGTAAAAGAATATAAGTCCCACACTGCAAAATCGCTTGCCTGCAGTAGAGTGTTAGAATACTCCTCTGCGTAGGTGTTTAACGCACCGCCTTTGAAAAGCGAGGTGGGCGGCGTTGTCACTATAACCGGAACATTTGGAGAGTTTTTTCTGATATTAGCAATCAACAAGTTTATCTGCTCAATAAAACTTTTTGTAGGCACTTTATTGAAAGATTCGTTGGTTCCAAAAGATATAATAACAAGGTCGGGAGACAATACGGGTAATTGCTCAAAGAACAATGGTGTTGCATTAAAGTGAGATGCCATTGAACCAACCGTTCCAATGCTGTGGTAAATAACACCACGCTCATCACTCTCAAAAACCAAGCCGTTGAGGTTGTAAAGCGGCAACTTTACAGCGGGAATCAAGTATGCCTCCAAAGCGGGTTCCTTTTGCCGATATGCCGCAACGTGCTGCCCCCTTTGCTGAAACTCAAGCGGGCTGAACAGCGACATGTCTATATTGAGCGACTCCACTTCAACAGGAACACGCAAAATTCTACCAACGCGAATTGCATTTGATGTCATGTTGTTTCGGTCTTTGATGCTATCTGCAGAGACGTTGTATTTTTTTGCAATGCTTGCCAAGGTTTCTCCGCGCTTAACAGTGTGGCGCTCCAAGCTTCGCGGCGGATTTTTTATCACAGTTCCGGCGGCAGCGGAGGCCGGGCGATAAGGGAATGGCGTGCCGGCAGAAACCACTTTTATAGTGTTAAATTTGTATTGTTCATCAGCAACCTCAATTTTCATGGCAAAATCGTCTATAGAAGCAGTGAATCCATACCCAGCTAGCCCAAATTCAGCATCAGGGTCGCATCTGTGCGGCATATTGTTTCTACATATTCGCCACGAGGCGTTTGAATAAAAGCGAAAAGTTCTGCTCGAATCACCTTCTCTGTGAAAACCGTAAGGAAACGCAAACCCATATCCTCCGTTGCCAAAAGACTGTTGCAGCGTTTTGCGCATAGTGCTGCCTAAAAAATCGCTCTGAATATGCGAATCGCCTATATGAACGATATTAACTTTTCCGGCAGTCGTATCTTTTTCTAGCTTGGAAAGCTTTTCAAAAAAGGGATACAAATGAGACACATTAAATATCTGCATATCATGCTCTAGCGTTTCGCCATGCAAATTCACGGCAATTACCAAACCAAATAATACCCCATACCCAGACATTAAATTAATCATTGATAAATTCCTCCTTTATGGATAGATTGTTTTCTTTTTTGTATTCTTCATAATCTTCTTCTATTTGATTAAAAATAAGGTTGGCAGCTCTTTTTGCACCACTGTTACTTAGATGCGTATAGTCCTTAGCGGCCATACCCGCATTTACCCATTTAATCATTGAACCGGTTCCACCCATCAACTGAAATAAATTTATAAAACCGGCTCCCGAATCTTCGGCATATTGTTCCTGCGCCTGCAAAACCGAAGGCAAAACATAATCGGTTCGCATTACCGTTCCGTATTTTCTGGCTATATCGGGCGACGAAACAACCAAAATATCCGCTCCGGGAAAACATTCCTTTAGATGCTTCATGGTATTTGTCATTAGCTCGGCATACCAGTCGTATTCCTTTACCTGCGGTTTTATTATGTTCCATGCCAAAAATTTTAGTATTATGAGATCATATTGAAATTCCTGTTGAAAAGCGTTCATCAACTCTACATTAAGAGTTGCAAGCGGCGCACCGGAACTGCTTCGCATGGGAAAATTATCGAAATATATTCCGTCTCCATCGGTAAAATTGATGCCGTAAAACGGAATGCCGCTTGCACCGCTGAACCGCAACATCAGCTCTTTAGCAGTTGATGATGTCAGCGGCTGTTTGTTCAGAATTTTGTCTGTTTGCAAACCTGTTATAACGGAAGTATCGCGGCTTGCAATAACTGTCACCTTGGCGTTGCTGTTATCGGACTGCCCGTAAAAAAGTTCTGCGCGCGCAAGAGGCGGGGCACCCACGTGATGGCGGAAGTGAGTCCAAACAGTTGCGTTGCTTTGGGGAATGGAAACATATCCGCTCACCCCAACAGGAATGGGAGATTTTCTCAAAAATGTATGGGTAGTCCACTGTGGAGAAAAATCATAACGCGACAAACCCCAAGGCTTATGCACGTTGCTGAGCATAACAAAACCCCGCCCGTAGCCGCCGTATTTATCTTGATAGCTTTTGCGAATGTCATGAACCATCAAGTCACTCTCAACCATTGAATCTCCAAAGTATGCAACCCGCACAACGCCTTTTTTTGTTTTTTCCAACGCAAAAAGTTTTTTAAAAAAACGGTCTAAGGGATGAACATTGGATTCTACTACCGGTACCACCAACATTGCCTCTTCCATTTCATTTTGTTTTATGGCAAGAGCCGCTATGCTATCCACAGCAATGTTATTGTCGCTTGTCTTTATTTCAACAAAAAGTTTGTTGGGGAGCAGCATTTTGAATGCATAAAATGCACCTATGGAGAAAACGAGGGTGAGAAAAGCTGCAAAGAAATGATTTGTTGAGTGTTTCACCGCACTTTATCCCTCTTCTCAATTAAAACTGGAAATAGATAAAGGGTTGAACTTCGCTGGATGCAGTCGCATATATCAGCCAAAAAACCAAACCGATTATGAGAGCCTTGACTACAATAGGCATATGAATAAAACCTCTCTGCAACCACTGCACAAATCGATCCGGTAAAAAATGCATCACAAACCCAATCAATAACACAATCAACACATTTTGATATACGGAAATCACAGAGAACCAATGCTCAGCCTGCAAACCGATTTGTCCAATTTTTCCAATCAACATTGCAGCGGTATCAAAATCTCGTGCGCGAAAAAATATCCAGCAAAACGAAACAAAATGGAAAGTCAAAATGACACCAACAATGCGTGTAAAAATATTTTCCGGTAATTTTATAAATCGCTTAAATAAACGCTCAATGGCAAGAGCAATGCCATGCAACCCGCCCCAAGCCACAAATTTCCAAGATGCCCCGTGCCATAATCCGCCTATGAGCATCACCAAAAACAGATTGATGTAAGTGCGAATTTTCCCTTTGCGATTACCTCCCAGCGAAATGTACAGATAATCGCGCAGCCACGAAGAAAGAGAAATGTGCCACCGTCTCCAAAATTCGGTAACAGAACTAGACTTGTATGGGGTGCGGAAATTGACCGGCAACTTGAATCCCATTAGCAATGCCAAGCCAATGGCTATATCGGAATAACCTGAGAAGTCACAGTAGATTTGAAGAGCATACCCATACGCCGCTAAAAGATTTTCTATAGCAGTGAAACTGCCGGGAGAGTCAAAAACTCTATCCACAAAATTGATGGAAATGTAGTCGGAGATAACCGCCTTTTTGACAAGCCCAACCATAATGAGAAAAATGGCCATGCCCTTTTCTTCTTTTGACAATTTGAGTTCCTTGTACATTTGCGGCATGAATTCTTTTGCTCTAACAATAGGACCAGCCACCAGTTGCGGGAAAAAACAGAGATAAAAAGAAAAATCCATCAGATTGCGTGCCGGTTCTATTTCCCTCCGGTAAACATCTATGGAATAACTGATTGCTTGGAATATATAAAAGGAGATACCAATTGGCAAAATGATATTTTGAAAGGAGATATCGCCACCGATAATAGCGTTTATGTTTTCTATGATAAAGTTGGTGTACTTGTAATAAGCCAGAACTCCCAAATTCATCACAATCGAAAGAGTAACAAGGGTTTTTCTCTTTGCCGGTTTTTCTGTTTTGGCTAACCACATAGACAAGTAATAATTGAGAATAGCAGAAACAGCAAGCAAAATAAAATGCATGCCGCTTGTTTTATAATAAAAGAAAAGCGAAAAGAGCAAAACATATGCCGTACGCAAATTTCCGCGTTTATAGATAAAAATATAAACCAGATAAAATACGAGAAACATCCCTAGAAACAAACTGCTATTGAACAATAGCGGCGAGCTTGAATTATATATAAACCAATTTATATCAAAAGTCATTTTCAGTCCTGTTGCGAAATTGTTTATATTTTTCATAATCATGCAGGATGGTGCCGGCAAATGCTGTTCCCTGATTGTTATATCCCTGCACTGTATAATGTATGTTATCTTGGGTAAGATTTGTTGCTGCCGGATTTTCTATTGCCCCCATAAACCCACCGGTAAAAGAATACAAGTCCCACACGGCAAAATCAGCTGCCTGCATCAGAGCACTGGAATATTCTTCTACAAAAGTGTTTGGTCTTCCGTCTCTCAAAAGCGAGGTGGGCGGCGTTGTCACTATAACCGGAACGTTTGGAGAAAGTTTTCTGATATTAGCAATCAACAAGTCCATGTTATTAATAAAGTTCTCTGCAGATATTCTACTGAAAGATTCATTGGTTCCAAAAGATACAATGAAAAGATCGGGTGTTAGCACCGGCAGCTGTTCAAAAAATAATGGCGTTGCATTAAAGTGAGATGCCATTGAACCTACGGTTCCGATATTGTGGTAGATAAGCCCTTTGTCATCGCGCTCAAGAATTATTCCGTTAAAATTGTAGATAGGTTGCTTTTTGGCAGGAACCAAATATATTTCCGAGACAAGTTCATCTTGCCGGTACTCTGCAACATGTTGTTTCTCCTGTTGATATTTGAGCGGTTTGAACAGGGACGTATCAGTTCCATTTTTCGCTGCCAAATTGAAAGTGGAAGGTGTGTCGGGAGAAACCACTTTTATAGTATTAAACATAAATCTCGAATCAACGACTTCAAGTTTAACAACAAACTCTTCCGATGCGGTGCTAAGCCCATATCCGCTCAGTCCGAACTCGGTGCCTTGATCACACCTTGATAATTGATTATTCCTGCAAACTTGCCATTGCGTATCTGTAATAAAACGGAAAGTTCCGGATGAACTGCCTGGTCTGTTGAATCTGTAGGGAAATACAAACCCATACCCTCCGTTGCCAAAAGTTCGTTGCAGCAACCGGCGCATTGCGTTGCTGAAACTATTACTCTGAACATGCGAATCACCTATGTGAACAACATTAATTTTTCCAGCTGTATCAGCTTCGAACTGTATAAGTCTTTCAAAAAAAGGATACAGGTGAGACACATTCAGCATCCGCATACCTTCTGCCTCCAAGTCTGCTTGGAGGAATGATGGTTCTATGAATGGGGTTACCGTGTTCTCTTGCTTTAGAGTTCTGCCGGATGAACTCAAAACGCTTATCAAACAAAGCAACACTAAAAAAGCTCTATGCGCTATCTTGGTCATTCAAGCACTCCCTCGCTTTTTGAGGATACGTTTTGTTTTTTAAAGCGTTCAAAATCTCTTTCCATTTGTCCAAATATAAGGCCGGCAGCCTTTCTTGCGCCACCGGCAGTGAAGTGTGCATAGTCCTGCGCAGCCATGCCTTCATCTGCCCATTTTATCATTGACCCGGCCCCTCCCATTAACCGGAATAAACTTATAAAACCGGCATTTGCGTTTTTGGCATATCGTTCTTGCGCCCGCAAAAGTGAAACCAAAGAGGAGTCTGTTTCCATTTCCGTTCCGTATTTAGTAGCTCTGTCCGGCGAGGAGATAACCAAAACATCAACCCCCGGAAAGCATGCCTTGAGATGCTCTACAGCGTTTGTCATTCTTGTGGTATACCAACCATACGCTTTTGAGTTTGTATTTAATACGTTCAGCCCGAATTGCAATATTATAAGGTCGTATTTGAGTTCTTGCTGAAAGGCGTTCATCAGCTCCACGTCAAAAGTTGACAGCGGCAGACCGCTGCTGCTTCGCATAGGGAAATTGTCAATATACACTCCGCTACTGCCGGAAAAATCAACGCCATAAAACGGGGTGCTACCTACGTTGTTAAACTGCAGCATCAGCTCTTTGGGCGATGATGATGTTAGCTGGCGTTTGTTCAGGAGCCTGATTTGCAAATCTTCTAAAATTGAAGTGTCGCCGTCTGCAATTACCGTTATCGTGGCACTATCGTTAGCGGATTGCCCATAGAAGAGCACGGGGTTCACAAGTGAGGAGGAGCCTTTTTTATAACGTGTCCAAGTAGGCATATTATTTTTTGCAACGGATACATATCCGCTCACCCCAACCGGCACCGGCGGTGTTTTAAGAAAAGTATGGGTAATCCATTGCGGGGAATATTCATAACGCACTGTTGCATCCACGGGTTTATGCACGTTGCTAAGCATAACAAAACCCTTCCCATGGCCACCGTATTTGTTCTGGTAGCTCCTGCGTATATCTTGAACCATCAGGTCGCTCTCAATCATGGAGTCCCCAAAATAAGCGATTCGCACTGTGCCTTTTTTATTTTTTTCCAGTGCCAAAAGCTTTGCAAAAAAACGGTTTAAGGGATTGGTATTGGAAGTTTCCACAACTTCCGGTGCTTGTGTTGCCTGTGCTACCGGCACTGCCTTTGCCACTGATGCCGCCGGTGCCACTGGTGCTATTGTTTCCACTAATGGTGCTATTGCCACCACTAGCGGCGCTATTGCTTCTGCTTCTTCTGCCATGGCAAGGATTGCTAAACTGTCTACTACAATGTTATCGCCGCTTGCTTTTATTTCGGCAAAAAGCCGGTTTGGGAGTATCATTTCGAATGCATAGAATGTGCCTATTGAGAAAACGAAAGTAAGAAATGCAGCGAAAAAATGATTTTTTGAATGTTTCACGGCACAGTGCTCCTAATCAGGGACTTCAGTCGCTTACTTGAATTGTAAAATATCAAATTTCTGCTTTTAGGCATTGTATGGTTTGAATATAGAAATTTTCTATTTTATTCTCATGCGTTTTAAAATGTTTCTATTGTTTTTCCTTTTTTGCGTGCTGTTTTGCGCATGTTCGGATAATAATAAAAACCCTACCTTTCCCTTTGAAAGAACAATTTCTGATGTAACCATTGTTAAACGATGCGCAGACGGCACTTTTGCTGTTGGAGCTAACTGCTATCTCTTGCGGTGGCAGCATCCCATTGAAAAAAAAGACTTGGAGAGCTATTATGTATGGCTAGACACAACCGTTGTCAATGATCCCACTCAAAAAGTATCACAAGCACAAATGGAGCAAGCTATAAAAAGCATTCCTTATAGTGATAAAGGTGATGGAGATTCTTTGGATTTGACAAACTTAATAAGCGAGTATTTAGAAAGAGACAGTGTGCACGTTGCTATTTGGGCAAAATATTCGGGCAGCGATCAAGGCGTTGTTCATCATCTTTATGCCCATTTTGGCGATGATGTTCCGCCGGCAATAGTATATTTTCGTGACTCCGCATCCGCAAACACAATCTGGATAGACTGGATTCGCCCCGTAGACCAAAGAGACTTTTATTTTCCAAATATAATGGATGGTCCCATAGCCGGATATAATGTTGTCATAGAAGCGGTAAATACAACGGAAGATATCAGGAATACACCGGTGTATGTAAATAACGCCGAAGAACCCATAAGCTCTAGTGATTTAAGGCGTTTTTACGCTTTTGATAAAGACGGACGTAAAGTTGTATTGAAAGGTCCGCTGAACAACAGCGATCCAAAGTTTTTAATATTTGCCATAATTGATGGGAAAGGTTTTGTAAGCGGAGATACGCAAGAAAATAATTGGAGAATGGCAATTACAGGGCTGAGACCGGAGCATTCCTATAACATAACCATGGTTGCTTTTGACAGTTCCGGCAACTCATCTGCCAGAGAGAGCAGAAGAGTGAAAACAACCGATGCAATACCACCGCTCATAGCAAACAAACTTTGGTTTTATGAAGACTCTCCCGGCTCCGGTGTTGTTCGCCTTGATTCAAACCGCGTGCTTTTATTTTGGCCTCGTAGCGTTGACCCTTGCAGGCAAAGCGATGTTTCACTAATAACAATCAACTCTAGGCTTGTAATTTCTCCGGGCGCATGTTACGAAGAAGTGGAAGCTTATTCAATTGAGCAATGGAGTGGCAATGCGTGGGAACCCATTCCTCCAAGACCTTCTGCAATCAAAACCAATTTAAGCAGATTCAGGCTGGAAAATGACGAAATGATACCGGACTCCGATGGAGAATTTGTGGGCGATACTCTGCGCTGGATTTTGCCGGGCGAGACCATCGCTTTACGCATGCGAGCAATTGACCGTTCGGGGCATTATTCAGTAGCTTTTAATGAGACCATAAATGTTTCAAAAGGTGAATTTGGAGGAAAAGAATGCCCACCGAACTATATGCCTGTGGCAAAAAATAAGGAATCGGATGATGAATCTGTTTTTTGCATGGAAAAATTGCAATATGCCGAAGGAAATAATTTTAAAAGAAACGTTCTTTTTATTGAAGCAAAAAGTATTTGCGAGGCTTTGAATGGAAGCGTTGGTTTTGAGGGTTTTACCGTTAGTCTCTGCACTGAACAGGAATGGGATGCAGCTTGCAGTAGCAACGGTTCTACTTATGGAGTTATAGAAGAAAAAGATGAAAGCGGGTATTTTTCTCCGAATGAATTTTTGTTCAGGTATTGCGGCGTTGGCACCGGAGATTCGCTTTCTGCAAACAGCGTTAATAAAAGGAATAAAATTTGCGTTAGCCCGGATGGCATTAGAGATTTGCCCGGACAGTTGCAAGAATGGGTGATAGGCAATGGTGAAGTGCCTTTGCTTAAGGGAACCAGCCATGTAATTTTTCAAGGTGCTTCAAGGTTAGAGCTTGCACAATGCAAAAATAAGTTTACACCAACGCGCAAAAGGCCGGGATATACCACTGACAGCATTTTTTTATACAGAAGCGGCTCTCGCATAGACACCTTGCTGGCAAGAGATACGCTCAGAAAGCAGCTTTATGATTCTATATCGCCAAATTACTTTAAAGATACTCTTTTGCTTTATAGCCTCAAAAGCAAAGGCGGCATTCCGCTTGGAACTGATTATGTAAATCAGGCAGAATATCGCAGAAGAAAAGGTGATGAATGGCTTGAGGAACTTTGGCAGGGTTTGGATTACGAACTAAAGGAAGAAAGGCGGGTTTTATTTTTCGGACCAGACAGCACAATAAATGCCTCAAGTTTCTTCTTAGACTCAACTGTAGGATTCAGATGTTGCGCTAATAAATAAGGGGGAACTAGACTTATAGTAATTAATGATTACTCGTCTTTGGCGATTCACCAGCGAAATGCAAAACATTAGGGGTGTTAACTCAATGTTTGGGTATAGGGTATGGGGTATAGGGTATAGGCAATGCAAAAAAACATTGTTTTTAAGCAACTCCCTTCCCGCTGAACATTTCGCTGGTGAACATCCGCAGGATGGTTAATTTAGTCGTTTATTTGTGCAGTTCC
>JAITUM010000032.1 GCA_031286305.1 Candidatus Fibrimonadaceae bacterium
ACATGTGCATTTTGGCAAGATTGAAGATGATGATGAGTTAGAAGAAGAAAATGAACTGCCTGATATCTATTTTGCTCCTAAAAAATCTGCTACTACAAGTTCAGTGAATATTTTGGGAAAAATTGTCACACGAAGTTGTGTGAATAATATAGAGGGGATGCCTGAAGCATGGTGTATAAAATTTCAAGAAAAAGATGCCCTTGCGAATTTGACTCGTGATGTTATGCTATATGGATTTCCAAGCAACAATAAAAAACCAGTTTATGGAATGTCCTATAGAAAACTTTTCTTAAAATCTAGATGTGAATGCAACGAACTTGGTAAGTACCAACCTGTATTTACCGGTAATACTACTGATGAGAAGATAGAGGTATATCAGAACTTTTGGAAATATAATGCGACAGAAAAAAAATGGCAAGAAATTTGTTGGGGAGGAACAAGTTTGGCAATTACTTATAACCACGAAGTACAGCACATTAGAAACGCAAGAATTATAGCAGCTACTCTTAATGCGTATGCTTTAAAATATAATTTCGATACAAAAAGAGAATGTGAAGTAAATGTTTCAGAAGAACGCAGAAAATTAGAAATTAAATGGGATGAATGGCTCGAAAGAGAACAAGCTCATTTAAATCCAAATAGCCCAAAATATAGCGGAGATCGATACCCATATGCTTGCAACTAGAATCATAACCCTTCTAATCCTCATGTTTTGCCATGGTATTTTCGCTGAAGAAGAGATTTACACTGAGACTAAATGTACTTTTAGTGAAAGAGACCGAAGCAAGCTAGATGATTTTTACAAACAAATATACGTATATGAAAGGGATGATTTTTTGGCTAGTTGCGATGACACTCTAAATACGCAGCTACGAGAAATAGATCCTCGTGGTTGTGGCATACTAGATGAGTCACACAGCATCTATTTTGACAGCTCAACTGTTGACAAATTAGTACAAAAGAAAGAAACAATTCGTATTACTACAAGAGATGATGGAATTAAAAAAACTATGAAAAGAATATATTGTGAAAATTTTTATGAAAGAATCGTAACTATACACGACAAAAAAGACAGTTTATTATTTTCTAAACACTACAAATGGAACGGTCAAATGTTAATTCAAACAATAGATGATGGCGTTGTCAGAAATATTATTCCTGGTAGAACTCCCTGCTATTTTACAATTGTTGAACCATCGGGTGATTCTATCTATTTCAATTTAGATCCAAAAAAGAAAATTAGTGGTTCTATAAAAAATAAAGATAATTTCTTTTATTTCATACACGGTTATAATATTCTCTATCAAAATTTTGATATTCTCTATAAACGCTATTATAAAGAATACGGCAAGCATGACGCTATAATATACCATTGGCATTCTTTCTGCAAATCTGATCCCAATTTTGAAATTTTATATGAAACTCATGATTCTCTAGATTTAGAAAATGAATTCAACGTATCCGTAAAAGAAAACGAGGATTTCTCTGTGCCACCATATAAATATTATGCAATAATTGTAATATTTATTGTAACTGCAAGCATTATAATAATACGCAAAAAACGGAAGGGAAATGAGAAATGAATAAGCGCTCTCCAAAATCAAGGCTTCCTGCTCCCAAGTTACGGGCAAGCTGCCGACTCGTTCTAAGGGTTGCGAGTATGAGTTTGCACAGGCACTCCGTTTCCGCCCGGGAATGCTTTTTTTCTTCTGCTGACCCGTGAGGGCAGCCCAAATTAGGTGAGCAAACAAGAGCCTGATACACTAAAAAGAACTATCTCCCTCATCAATTCATCGTAGCTTTCTGCTACTTGTCTGTGGCGCAAAGCGTGGCGACATTGTTGTAGGAAATAGCCGAAAGGAAAAATTAAGGTGCGTTTGTCCTGCCAGGGGAAGGTTTTCCCCTATAAAATTGCCAAAATTAACCGAAATTAACGCTTTGCCCTTGAAAACGGTTTGAAAAAATTCTATATTTACACTCCACTGCTGGGGTATCGCCAAGTGGTAAGGCAGCGGGTATTGGTAGCGCCATTCGTTAGTTCGAATCCAGCTACCCCAATAAAAGGAAATGAGCAAAATTGGAGAAATTATGCAACTCACAACCCTTAATGTAAAAGCTCGCATTGCTGGCTCCTCGCGCGAAAGCGGTCGTGCCCGCAAAACAGGCAATGTACCTGCCATTTATTATGGCAATGGCTCCGAAGCGGTTTCTATAAGCGTTTCGGAAAAAGATTTGGAAGCTGTTCTTGCTCCGGGTAAAAGATATACCCTGCTAGATTTGGTTATAGATGGCAAAGGCGGGAATCCGGCTATTGTTCATCAATATCAAAAGAACAATATTTCGCAAAAAATCCTTCATATAGATTTTTTGAAAATAGATGCGGATACCCCGGTATCTGTGCGTGTTCCGATTCGTTTGTCCGGAATTCCGGTTGGCGTTAAAAACCAGGGCGGTAGCCTTTCTCAAGAGAGCCTCTACCTGAAGCTGTCTGCAAAACCTGCAGACATCCCCGCAAGCATCGAATTGGACATTTCCGAAATGCCTACAAACACCACTTACTATGCGGAAAAACTGGATTTAGGCAAAGCTTCTTTGCTGTCCCCAAAACGCACGGTTATCTTCACTATATCTAAGGGTCGCGCTGCTGCTGCTGAAGCAACTGAGGAAACCGGAGATAAAAAGAAAGAAGAAGCGAAAAAAGAAGTAAAAAAAGAAGCTAAAAAGAAGTAGCCGGTGATGCGAAATGCCAAATGTTGACATCCGTGAAGACGATATTATAATAAAGCTGCGCAACTTGCGCAAAGCTTTTGGAAAGCAGGTTGTTCTTTCGGATGTGAACTTGGATATTAGGCGCGGCGAAACTATAGTTATTATAGGTCAATCCGGTGGTGGAAAGTCTGTTATATTAAAGCATATGATTGGACTTTTGCAGCCGGATGGCGGTGAGGTTAGCGTTGATGGCATTACTATTTCCACCCCGAAATTCTTTGATACCCACACCATACGCAGAAAAATGGGGATGCTCTTTCAAATGGGCGCTTTGTTTGACTCTATGGATACAGGCGAAAATATAGCCTTTGCTCTTAGAGAGCATCATCCCGAGCTTAGCGAAAAGCAGGTTCAAGATTCGGTGACCGAAAAGCTGAAGCTCATAAATTTGGTGCCTGAGTTCCGCACAAAAATGCCTTCCGAGCTTTCCGGCGGCATGAAAAAGCGCGTTGCCTTGGCGAGAGCCATAGCTTTAAGCCCGGAAATTCTTTTATACGATGAACCAACCACAGGCTTAGACCCTATAACCTCCGACGTTATCAACGATTTGATTTTAGATATGCAGTTAAAGCTGGGTGTCACTTCTGTTGTTGTTACGCACGATATGGCGAGCGCATTCAAGGTTGCAGACCGCATAGCCATGCTTTATAAAGGCCGCATAATAGAGGTTGGGACTGTAGATCAAATAAAAAATACCACCAATCCCTTTGTTAAGCAATTCATAACAGGCCAAAGAAATTTACCAACTGATATTAAGAATTGAGAGTATAGTAGGTGTCGATTTAATGTTTTGGGACATGAGACAAGCGGTATGCTAAACTACATTGGTCGGGACAAGAGACACGCGGAGTTACATTGGTCGGGACACGATTTTGTGCACAATTACCAGCGAAATGCAAAGCAGGAAGGGTATTTCATGTCCCATGTCCCAAAGCAAAGTAATCTGAGTTAATTACTATGAGAGTTGAAAATGGATAGTTATTTATTTGTAGGTTTGGGAAATCCTGGGCAGAGGTATGTGGGGACTCGGCATAATTTGGGGTTTATGGCTATAGATAGCCTTGCGGAGAGTTCTGCTTGGAAGAGTGAGTGCAGAGCGGTGACCCAGAGAGTGCGCATTGCCGGCAAAGATGTTTTGCTTGCAAAACCTCAGACTTATATGAATTTGAGCGGTGAAAGCGTTCAGGCTTTGATGTCTTTTTACAAGGTGAAACCGGAAAATTTGCTGGTATTCAGCGATGATGTTAATCTTGCTTGCGGAAAAATGCGCATAAGGCCAAGCGGCAGTGCGGGCGGGCAGAACGGGTTGAAGAGTATAATTGAGCATATAGGTCAAAATTTTGCAAGAGTTCGCATTGGAGCGGGTTTGGTTCCGGAGCATTGGGATTTGGTAAATTGGGTTTTATCTTCGATAAGCAAAGAAGACATGCCGCTTTGCGAAGAAGCTATTAAAAAAGTAAAGGAACTTTGCGAAGTTTATTTGACTAATGGTGTGGAAAAAGCACAGAATCTGTTTAATTAGGTTTTCTATATTTGGTAAAAAAAGAGGCTAAAAAAAGAGGAAGATACTAAGTGCCTTGCCGAGAGTTGCTACGTGAAGGACTAAAGGACTAAATTTTAAAGGGTGAATGATGGGATTTGAACCCACGACAACCGGAATCACAATCCGGTACTCTAACCAACTGAGCTACACTCACCGTGAACCGATAATATAGTAAAAAATAATTGCTTTGTCAAATTTACTATAGTAATCACTGATTAAGTCGTTGTTTGGGATTGGGGACTAGGGATTGGGGATTGGATTTTGCAAAAACCACTGTTTTTAAGCAGATTTAACCGTTTTTTCTGAGCCAATC
>JAITUM010000059.1 GCA_031286305.1 Candidatus Fibrimonadaceae bacterium
TCCCAATTCGGCTGCCCAAATGCCAAACCACACAAACAAGCAAATAAAACAAAAAATGTCCTCATGCTTATAATATACATTTTTTATTCATAATGCGTAAGTTTTTTCCCTATGTATACAGGGCCAACGCATCTTAATTTACCTAATCGTTGTCGCAATTCATGGCTGGGCAATCACAACAACGTGATTGCCCTTGCACAACGTTGTCCAGACCGGGGCGTTGCGGGGTGTCCCCGCATTGGGGGTAGCGGAAAACGCCGCAGGCGGTTGCAGCGAGGGGGACATCCCCCATATTTAAAAATAAGATGCGTTGACCCTGCATATGTATATGGTTGGAGGCAGTTGAAATGAACGATATGTTTGCATTTTTGCGCGAAAGCGGCGAGAAACCGGAGCCTAACGTGGGCATGAAGATTATGGCGGGGGTTGATGAGCCGGAAGCGAGGTGTCGCATTCCAAGAGTACCTGCGCCAAAGAAATTTCCACCGGGAAGAAAGTATCATGAATTGCCGAAGTGGAGCGGGGAAGCTGCTATTGCAACTCCATGGGTTAGGGAATTTTTAAAGAGCGAAGTCTATAATACTGCAAAAGACAAATACAAAAGTCTAAAAAGCAACATTAGATATATGCTGCCCAACCCTTTGGAAAAAATGGCAGAAGATGCTGCTAACTGGCACTTAACCAAAAATAAGAGAAAATAAAGCTATTATTAAAGGAAATACAACGAAAATAAATATCGTTTGTGGCCAAAATAAATCTATCCATTTGCTCTGCCGTTCTTCCTCTTCTATCCAATCTGGTTCTTCCCGCATACCTATAATATACATTTTTTATTCCCTATGTATATAGGCAATGGCAGATAAATTTGACCTTGAGAAGGCTATAGCAGCTGTGCGTTCCGGAAAACCCGGCGCACGCAAGCAGAATATTGTCAATAAATTATATGCCTACGCATTTGAAAATGAGAATAAAGAGTTGTTCCGGTTTCTAGAAGCTAGGGAAGAAAGCTTGAAACCAAAGGACAACAAGATAGAGATAACAATAAACAGGGTGTCAAACGGTGAAAAAGATTAGCATAGATTTGCTGCCACATCAAGTGGAATTTGTCGAGAGTAAAAATTATATCACGGCTATGGCTTGCTCTGTTGGTTCAGGAAAATCGTTTGTTTCGGCATTCAAAATCTTGTATTCTCTTATTGAAGGCAAAAAAGCTATAATATTTTCCTCTTATAGAGACCAAATTAAAGATGTTTTAATTCCGGAAATTGAGCAGCTTTCTGAGGCGTGGGGCGTAAAAACTAAAATAAATAAAACAAATTTTTCTATAAAGTGCGGGGATGGCATTGCGTTGGCGTATTCAAACAAGAATTATGCAAAAATGCGAGGCTTGACAAAAATAAGCCTTGCTATTATAGATGAGGCGCAAGATGTTTTGCCGGATGCGCTGCCTGTTATAGAGGCTCGTATGCGAGGCGTGGAAAATCCGCAAATATTCATCACTGGGACCGGAACAGGAACGCAAACATGGTGGGCAAAAAAAGCTATGGATCCGGAAACGAATCTGATAAAAGCGGATATTTACAGCAACATAAGATATAACGGCAGGGATTATGTTGAGCGGATGGTGAACAGCTACAAAGATATGCCGGAAGAGTTTATTAGGCGAGAGCTTTATGGTGAATTTGTGGATGGCGGAGAGAATGGACTGTTCCCAAAAATAAATGAGATTGATGCATGGAATGGCGATACAAGGATAACGGCAGGGCTTGATATTGCCGGCACAGGGAGCGACTTAACCGCAATTTTCATTATGCAAGGGAATAGGCTGCTGCATATTGAGGCCCTCAAAACGCCAACGCACAAAGAAACTTATGATTTTATAGATAAAATGCATGAGCGGTTTAAGTTTGATGTTTTACGCTACGATGCTACAGGCATAGGTAACCAGTATTCATTCAGCGGCAAGCCATATAAATCTATTAGGGTTGTGTTTGGGGAGCCGGGCAATTTTAAGTTCAGATTCCAGAAAGATGTGATTTTTTATCAATGCCGTGATATGTGTTTGAATGGGGTTGTGTTGAGCAAAGAAATGAAACAGGCTAATCACATACAAAATAAGCATTGGGAGCGGACTAAATTTGAATTATACAACACGCAGCTAGTTGACAATGGGACATCAAAAATAGAGGTTGAGTGCAAAAATAGAGTTAAAAGAAAAATTAAGAGCAGCCCCGACAGAGCGGATGCTTTTGCTTTGGCTTGCGTTCCGCATACTGTCCAAACCCCGGCTGAAGAGGTGAGAATGCCCGGAGCTAGAAGTAGGTATGGTTGATTTTCACTATGTATAACAATATGAAATACTTTCTTTTGTCCATAACCAATACTTGCAATAAGAGCTGCGATTATTGCGTTGTTAAACCGTGGCTTAATAATCCGGAGTTTCCGGATAAGGCGACCGCTCAGGATTTTATTAGCTTTTTGAGCAAAGAAATGAGGGTTGGAGATGTTGTAGAAATAACAGGCGGTGAGCCAACTTTGTTTCCGGAACTTATAAAACTGCTGGAATTTTTAAAGAAAAATGAGGCTAAAGTGATTTTAAGGACAAATGGAGCGCTGCTTGATAAGTGGAGAGCGGATTACGAGAATATGGTTGTTGTGCTTGCAAAACACAACACCGATGACCACACCATTGAGCGATTGAAAAGATATTTGCTGCCGCAAGATTTGGTTATAGATGATATTCCGGGTGATATTATGCAAAAGGAGCAGGACAAACCAATTTTCAAAGCGGATAACATTAGCCCGCTTAAAACGCATTCATTTGCAAAAATGTTTCACGTGACAAATGATGGCAAAGTGCGCGCAATGTCGTGCAGTAAGTGGGATATGGGGACTATATGGGATTATAAGCCGCAAAACTACTTGTGCTGCCCAAAATGCCCATTTATGCTAGGAGCATGGAATTTAATAGCAAGGTTGAAATATTTTCTCTTTTGCGCAAGTTTTTTCCCTATGTATATGCTTGGAGACATAAACTGATGCTTAAGAATATTATTTCTAATAACCCTACCGAGACTACCTTGCGGCAGTTCTTGGAGTGTGCTAAAGGTAAAATGGGCTTGCAGACCAAAGATGATGGCTTTGGGAAAGCTGGCGACAGATGGTTTATGGGGATTAATTTATCCAAACTTGGTGTTGATGATAGTATAATTAGGCGTATAGAGATTATTGAAGCGGCACTGACAAATATTGAGACTGTGTTAAATAACCACACCTCAACTATAAATGATCTGCAAAATGCAATAGCTGATTTGCAAAAGCATATAGATGACTTAAAAACCGCATTGCACGATTTGATTGCAAGGGTATCAAATGTGGAGCAGTCTGTAATAGAATTGCGAAATAATTTGATAAATCTACAAGCGCAATTAAACGAGTTGATGATAAAACTTGATGGGAAGCAAGATAAATTAATAGCTGGGCAAGGCATTCAAATTAGCGGCAATACCATAACCAACACAGCCCCAAACGTTCAAGCGAACTGGAATACGGCCACGTCCGCTGACCCTAGCTTTATCCATAACAAACCTGCTATCCCCACCTCACTACCTCCATCGGGCAATGCAGGCGGTGATTTGGGGGGAACTTATCCGAATCCAAGTGTTCCTGCGCTATGGAGATTTAATAGCGTTAGGTCTTTTTCAAACACGGCTCTTGATATTTTATTAGGTACCTTTAATGTTCGCAACGCGCAGACTGGGCTTAGGCTTTTAATAACCACAGGTGGCGAACAAAAAGGGTATCCGGCATTTACAGCTTTGCTGTCAATTAATTTAGGAGCTGGTGGTGATTGGGCTGTAAAAGGTGATATAGTTTATCTTTCGTGGCAGGAGAATATAGGCAATGCCTCTAAGGGAGTTTTGCCAACATTTACATTAGTAGCCCCCGCTCCTTTGGGGGCCGCGACCGGAACGCTAGGGATAAGAATGGTTCAGAGTTCATCTAACTATACGATGAATGTTAATGTAGCGGATTTGACGGCTAGTAAATTGTTCATTCCATCGGGGGCTGATTGGAGCACGATAAGTGCGAGTTATCCTAATAGTTACGCTATAGCGGTTAAAGGTTTTGCGGGTGCTAACTCTCAATTTATCAAAGGCGATGGCGCCCTTGCCAATGCCGTGCTACCGTCCGAAGTAAAGGGTTCAATGACACAAAATACAAACCCCACCAATGTTTGCACATTTGTCAATAACGATTCAACCCAAGGCTTAAATTTCGCTCCTGTCTCCACGCTGCCTATCAGCACTGCTACACAGAATGCTTTGAATGCAAAAGCAGATAATAGCATTTCTTTAACTGCTGGCACAGGCGACCAGCCACAAGCCGTCAACGCCACAACAGCAACAATAGCCACACATTTGCAAAACATTTGGAATAGGTTGAAGCCGCTTGAGCGTTTTTGGAACAGAGAATCAAGACGTCCTCTTGGTGTCATGACTTGGGACGGAAGTCCTGGCATACCATCATGCACTGCCATAAACTGGCTTCGAGCAATGATTTTCCGGAACGAAGGCTCAAACGATAACTTAGACCCACCTACTGGAGATTTGAATAATGAATGGTATAGAACGCGTGTTTACATAGGCATGTTAAATATAACAGCTGGTGGTCCCGTGACAGGATGGCATTTTGTAATAAACATGCCGCATCGCTATGGATTCGTATCTGATGGAAATAACTACTCATTTCAAATGGTTATGGGACCAAACATGACATCGCCAACTTCAAATATTGGGACTTGGTCTAGAACCCGCAACAATTCTGCTACCGTATGGGGGCAGTGGTTTAGGATAGGGACGGCGTTCAATGGTTCTGCGGCTCAACTCATTCGAGGTGATGGCGGTCTTACATCAGCAGGAACAGCAAGCCAACTAAGGCTAGGCGATGGAAGTCTTATTAATAGGGTTGTAGCGAACCCTCTTTTTACAGGAGGAGCTGGAACCCTTGACCGCAGAGCTGATTATGTAAGAATGATTTCAGATAATAATATAACCCTCACTATTGACAGTAGAGTTTTCCAAGAAGGGGAAGGAGTTGATGTGTTTATGCGCAATATAAGCACAACAAACACTCGTAATTTTACTGTTAACGGAATAAATCATTCAGGCGTTTCTGCATTAATCAGGAATTTTGGATTAGCCCCCCAATGCGGTGTAATTATTGCCCGATTTGTTAAAGGAACGACTTTCATGGAGTGCCAATGTTACTGGAATGTTATCGCATGAGGCTACTATTTCTTTCCATAACCGGTCAATGCAACCGTGAATGTATCCACTGCCCTATGAGCAAGTGGAGAAACAACCCCGAGTATCCCGATTCGCTGACATTAAAAGACTGCATTAAAGCTATAGGCTTCTTAGAGCCGACTCACTGCGAAATAACAGGCGGTGAGCCAACTTTGGTTCCTTGGCTAGGTGAGCTTTGCGATTATTTGGAAAGCAAGGGTATAATTTATTTAGTCAAATCTAATGGGCTTAGGCGCTGCAAGAACCAAATCACGGCATGGCACGATAATGTTAGCGAGCCGCCAGTGAATTATGATAAGGTTCTTATAATAGCTACTGACGACTGGCAAGAGAAACAGGACTATTGCCTTGCCAATAACATGCCTTTTAAAATTATAGGGTTCAATAATAGTTCTTTGGTAAATTTTCGCAGAAATGCCTCCACTTTTTTCGTATGTCCTGACGGGCGTATTAAGCAGTGCCATGTTCAGGAAAGCGAAAGTTTATTGCATGTTGGCCACATTGGCACTGAGCATGAGAAGACACCTAAATGGATTGCAAAATGTGTTTCCTGTAAAGCGGTAGATGACTTTATTATTTTTTTGGAGCAACTACAATGAAAGAACGATGGGAACAGTTATTACATAAGATTCGCTGGTTTTTGAGGAAACTCGATTGCTGGATTACATGGGTTTTGGATAAATTACCATAGGGGGAGAATATGGAACAAGCAACAATAGAGCTACTTATGCAATTCGGTGTGTCTGGAGGGATGGGGACTACTTTGGTTTTAGTTGCCAAACATGCGCTTGGCAAAAGAGATGCGGAAATAGCGGAGATAAAAGAATCTTTTCAAAAACACTTATCTAAACACGAAGGATTTGAAGAGAAAATTTACAATCGCCTTAACCCAATAGCCGAAAGCGTGAAAAAAATTGAAGGTTTTTTAGAAGCTCAGCAAATGATGGCTTTAAACCAAAGAGGGAAACAATGAAAATCACCGATTTTATTTTCAGCAAGCTAGTGCTTATTCCCATAGGCAACAAAGGGCATTTCAAACTGGCAGATGACTTGCATATCACCGTTAATGCTCCGGGCGGTAAAGGCTGGCGAATAATTTTAGAAAAAGGCTTCGTCACGGACTTAGGCTCAGTCCCAAATGTTATAAGCGGATTTATCCCCAAATACGGAGACCAAGATTTAACTGTAGCCTATGTTTTGCACGATGCCCTCTACACCAGGGCTGGCTTGGCTTATGGCGCGGCACATCTTGTCAAAAGAGCCTTTGCGGATAAGCTTTTGAAACTTATGCTGGCCTTTTGCGATGAATGCACACAATATCAAATCAATATCCTCAAAGAGGCAAATAAAACCGCTAGCAAAGAGGATAAAAAGCATAATGACGAAAGAATAAAATTATTGAAGGGCGAATTGCTAGGCGGTGCAAAAATCTATGCCATCTACAAGGCAGTGGATTGGTTCGGCAAAAGTGCCTACGAAGGTATTGACAAGCCACCCTGCGACCAAAACTACAACAAAATATCTATGGAGGTTTTATGAGACTGCAAACTAACTTCTTGCTCACCGAGTTTACCAAAACCGCATGGAACAAGCTTGACAAGCGCACACAGATTCAGCTTATAGCCCTTGCAAACACATTGCAGGCTATCCGGAGTGCTATTGGGAAGCCTATAACCGTGTCTAGCGGCGTTCGCTCGCTGGACGACTACAAACGGTTGCAGGCACAAGG
>JAITUM010000083.1 GCA_031286305.1 Candidatus Fibrimonadaceae bacterium
GCTATCCAAAAATTTTATTGCTCAAAATTGTATTCTTTTTTAGAAAATCCCAAAACCGGAGTTTGGCGTTATAGTCCAAAGCTTTTATTTAATTTGTACAAAGAAGAACAAGAAAGCGGCACCATTACTTTTCCTGAAGAGGCGGCATAATGACAAAGGAAGGAAACTTTATAATATTTGCAATTGAGCAATATAAAAAAGCAATGAAGCTGCAAGGCAAAGAAGTAGTTGAGTTGTTTAAGAAATACAACATTTTTGAACTCATTAGAAAATCTTATTTTGTTTATCACATTGAAAGAGAGCAAAATATGATAGACGATATAAACAATCACATTAAAACTTGTACTTCGTGAAAATCAACAAAAACCACTCCGCAATATCACACAAAACTGACCGAAACCAACAAAAAATAAAAATTTCAAGTATTTTTCACCGCCATACTCCGTGGCTGTTTCTGTGCCAGCCAATGTTTGGCTGGGTATGGGGTATGGGGGGCCGCAAAAACATTGTTTTTAAGCAGATTTGGTCGTTATTTTTTAATAAACCCACTCCCAACTCCCTACTCCCCACTCCCAAACGGAGAAGTTAGGATTAATCGCGTTTACTATATTCTCAAAATGTTAGAAGAAGTAGTCATTATTGGTTCGGGACCTGCGGGGCATACTGCGGCAATTTATTTGGGGAGAGCGGAGAGAAAACCTCTTATGTTTGAAGGGTTTATGGCAGGCGGCATTGCTGCAGGCGGTCAGCTCACCACCACTGAAATTATTGAGAATTTTCCAGGGTTTGCAAATGGGATTTTAGGCAACGAGCTTATGGAGCAAATGCGTGAGCAATCCTTAAAGAGCTCTGCACGTATAATTACGGAAACCGTTAGCTCGGTGGATTTTTCAAAACACCCGTTTACGCTAACGCTGGAAAGCGGCGAAAGCGTACAGGCAAAAAGCGTTATAGTTGCCACAGGTGCAACGGCAAAGGTTTTGGATATTCCGGGAAGCAAAGGATTTTGGCAAAAAGGAGTTTCTGCATGTGCAGTGTGCGATGGTGCGTTGCCCATTTTCAGAAATAAAACCATAGCGGTCATTGGCGGCGGTGATACTGCAATGGGAGAAGCGGAGCATCTCTCCAAGTTTGCAAAAGAAGTGGTGCTAATTCATCGCAGAGATAAACTCAGGGCAAGCCCGATTTTGCAAGAGAGAATAAAGAACAATCCGAAAATAAGAATTATATGGAACAGCGTTCCTGTGGAGTTGAAAGGAAATAAGTTTTTAGAATCTGCTGTTTTGCAAAATACTTTGACAAACGAAAAAACGGAACTTGAAATTTCCGGGTTATTTTATGCCATTGGGCACAACCCAAACACAGAATTTTTAGGCGGGCAGTTAGAGCTAAACGAACAAGGTTTTGTTGCAACAAAACCCAGTAGCACAAAGACAAGTGTAGAAGGTGTTTTTGCCGCAGGCGATGTTCAAAACCCGCACTATAGGCAAGCAGTTATAGCCGCAGGCTCCGGCTGCTTGGCTGCACTGGAATGTGAAGAGTATTTGGCGCTAAGCATTTAGCACTTTCTTCAATTCTCTGCTCGGTTCAAAAACCGGTTTTTTGCCGGCTTCCACTATTATAGGCTCTCCGGTGCGAGGATTGCGTGCCTCGTAACCATTTCTGTTGCGAATTTTAAAACGACCAAAGCCGCGAATTTCAATATTGTTGCCGTCTTTCAAAGAACGAGCAACCGAATCTAAAAAACATTCCACGATTTTTTTTGTTTCAATTTGCGGCAAACCGGTTCTAGAAGAAATCTCGTTCACCAAATCTTTTTTTGTAATATTGCTTGTACCTTTCATAATCCTCTAATCCTGTTAAGCTCACTCGCCGCTATTCTATTAAACGGGTCTAATTGTAAGATAGTATTTAAATAATTAACCGATGTTGTTGTGTCGCCGATTTTTATGTAAGCAGAACTCAATTGCTGCATCACAGGAATGTCTTCGGGCATTTTTTCCAAAGCGATATTCAAATGATTAATAGCTTCCTTGTGCTGAGCATTGCCGTTTAATATAAGTCCAATGCGATAATTTGCCATGGGATGCAAAGAGTCAATGCTTATAGACCTCATATAAGATTCCAAGGCCCTGTGAGTTCTCTGCCTGGCATCTTGAGAGCGAGCGCTCTCGTTTGCCAAACTCAAATAAAGCTCACCCAAGTTAAACCATGTGTTATGGTCATAAGGGTTTATATTCAAAGCCTTCTTGTAAAGGACCTCGGCATTTGAGTCTCGCTTCAAATAAAATTCCGCCATGCCAAGCCGTGCTATGTAGTGAGGCTCGTTTGGTTTTATTTTAACCGCTCGCTCCAAATAAGTTTTGGATTTATTAAAATCACCTCTTTTCATTAAAAATCTGCCATACCAGTAATTTGCATTTGGCGAATTATTCCTCACGCTTTTCAAAAAAATCGGCTCTGCAGCGGCACGGCTTTTCACATCCGGATGCTCTCCTATAATGGCGGCCTTAGCTGCAAGCAAATCTAAATCGTTACTGCTTTTAATTTTCTCATCTAAAAACTCTATTGCACCATCTGCATTGCCGGAGCGCAACATTGCAAAAGCCATATCTATTGCAACCTCAGTTTCAACAATATCTTCCAAAGCTATTCTTTGCAAAACGGAAACCGCTTCGTGAGGTTTGCCAACCCGCAGCAAAATGCGCCCCCATTCTGCCCTGCGCTTTGAATCTGCAAGAAGGAAGCCTGCAATTCTAGCTCCATGGCTATGCGCTACTTTATAGTTGTATTGATTAGCATTTTGCCTCATTAACTGCAAATGAGCTTGCTCGTCAAAGCTACTAGCAAAGCCTTCTGTTTTTTGCGCAGCGTCAGAGGGTTGTTCCTCAGAACTTTGAATCTCCGGAACGAGTATGGTATCGAAACTCGCCAAATCCGGGAATTCGGTTTGTTCTCCAGCCAGTTTTTTTTCTGCCTGTTCTTTTGCAAAATTCACATAAATATACCAGCCCAGCGCACTCAAAACCAGCAAAACAATTAAAGAAATTCCTATTTTCTTTATGAATTGCTTGTCTTCAGGAGCAAGCCGCGAAAAAAATATGCCTAAAGGATTTGCCACAAAAAAGAATATAGTAAACGCTGATTTATTTGCTAGGGTATAGGGTATAGGGTATGGGGTATGGGGTATGGGGTATGGGGTATAGGGTATAGGGATTTTTCAAAAATAACGACTAAATCAGCTCAAAAACAATGTTTTTTGCAATTGCCCATACCCTATACCCCAACATTGAGTGGCACTTAATCAATGACTATCATACTTCAATTCTAGTTTTGTTATGTATTTGCCGCCGGCAATTTTGCAATCGTAAGAGTGGCGTTTTTCGTAAAGAAGGTCCAGTCTCTTTTGCATATTGGTAATGCCTATGCCGCTGCCGCTCTTGTCTTGGTGAGTTTTTGGAAAATATGTATTTTCGCTTTCAAAAATAATTTTTCCGTTTTTGGAAGTTATTTTTATGTTTATAGAGCTATCTTCTGCCAAAGAACCTATGCCGTGTTTAAAAACATTTTCCAACATAGGTATCAGCAAAAGCGGAGCTATGGGAGCTTCGGGTTCATTCAAATCCGTTTCTAGATTAAATTTGAGTTCCGGACCATAACGTAACCTCATTAAGTTTGAATAATTTGTTAAAAATTCCGCTTCTTGTTTTATTGGCACCGAATCCACTTCCGAATCGTAAATTATTGAACGAAGCAGTTTTGAAAGCTGTTGCACAGACTCTTTTGCCAGCTCTTTGTTCTCGTCTATAAGAGCTAAAATATTGTTAAGTGTATTGAACAAAAAATGCGGCGAAATTTGCATTTTTAAAAACGATAGCTCTGAGTGCAAATTTTCAAGTTCCAATTTTTGCACAGCATCTTTGGAATGAAACCACATTGCAGTTGAGCGGATTGAAACCGCAACTCCGGTTACAAAGAGCATACTGCCAAAGAGTTTGAACAGTCGTATATAGTAAGGCGGTTCGGGACCCAGTGTTTTTAGAATACCAACTTCTATAGCATGTTCTCTCCAGAAATCCAGTAAAAAGTGAAAAAATAAAAATATAATCAAATTTGCAATTGTAAAAATAGCGATTCGTTTTTTGAAGAGAAATTTTGGTATTAAAAACGAGTAGTTTGCATAAAAAGCTAACACAAAGACGAAAAACGGAGCGCTTGTCCAGTAGCGAATTTTCCAGACATTTTCGCCGGTGGATAGTATAAAGAACATTGGAATGAGATAGATACAAAGCCACACTAAAACATGTATTACGGCCGGTGGAACGTGCCATTTGACTTTGAGAAATTTGTTCATTACAAGCTCTTCAGCCTTTCTTCAGGGCTTAAAAGCGTAACCAACCTGAATCCTAAATGATTGTTCATAACCACAACTTCGCCTTTTGCCATAACTTTGCCGTTAATTTCCAAATCAACGTTTTCTCCAGCCACCCTGTCTAGCTCTAAAACTGAACCTCTTTGCCAATTGAGCAAGTCTCTTACGGTTACCATTGACGAACCCAGCACCATAATCATAGGAAAGCGCAAATCTTGCAGCTGCTCCATATCCAAGCTCTTACGATTACTTTTTACATATTCTTTTGGCATAATGGTAATGTAGAAAATTTAGGAATCAAAGGCAAAACTCTTTGCTCTCCGGGGGCAATGTATTGCTCAAAAGCTTTTAACCCTTTCTTTTTGCTCAAAAAACAATAGGCGCCGAGTGCTTGCATAAGTCTTTGAGTGCTTGCAACTAAAAAATCTTCCCAAGCCGTTTCAAACGGAACATCCGCTAAAAGCGGGTTTGCAGAGTGCCAAAGCGTGAATAATTGCTTCACTGTTTCATCCGGAAGCATCATATAAGGATCCCATAACAAAGAAGCTACATCGTAATAAATTGAGCCATTCCTTGCGCCCTGAAAATCTATAAATTTTATTTGAAAATTGGTTATCATCACATTTTGCGATTGAAAATCTCTATGCATCAAAGCGCGTGGCTGGGCCGCCGCTTTTTTTGCCAAATCTTTAAAAAATATAGTCAGTTCTGCGGGAATTTCTTTTATCCCTAAATGCTCTTGCAAATAATTTTCTGCAAAATAAGAGCTTTCCCAAAGATAATCGCTTTCACCAAACACTCTGCCTGCAAGTTCGGCATCTGCCGCAAATGCACGCTCACTCGCTTCTTGCCAAACTATCAGCTTTTCCAAAACCTGCGGATAATACATCATGGGCGAAGCAACATCGCAAAGGCGAACGGAACCCAAATCTTGCATAACAACCCGCTTTTCGCTCTCCGAAACCCCATAAATTTCCGGCGTACAAAGACCAAGACAGTTGAACAATTTTCCATAGCGAACAAAACGTTCAAAATCCGCATCTCCCTCATAAGACTGCTGCAAAATCAAAGAATGCTCACCAGCCCGCATTCTATAATACTTCCTCCCCGACCCCGCAACCCCCGCTGGCTCGAGTTGAGAGTTGAGAGTTGAGAGTTGAGAGTTAATCGCTTCCATCAACCCTTCCGAGCTGCCTATGTCCAACCAACTTCCTTCTGTGATAAAAACAAATGGAACTTCGTGTTGCCAAAAATCTCTTATGTCCGTTTCGTTTATTTTTTCCCATGCGGCTGCTGAATACCATGATATGCCGGTGAATGTTGCGTTGATTGTGCCTTCTGTGCCAAATTTGTTTTTTATGCCGCATAACATTTCTTTGCTTATGCAAAGCGTGTTCACCTTGGGATTGTCAATGGCCAAAAGCGCGCAGGTTGCTCCGGAGTTTCTGGCTTTTTTTAAAAAATCTTCCACATCCAAATTATGCTCACAATCTCCATTCAAAACCAAAAGCTCACCACGCTCCCCTTCTTGCCACATTCTGCGAATCGGGCCGCCTGTGCCTAAAAGCTTTTCTTCTACCCACACCTTGTCTATGCCAATAGTTGTTGCTGCTTGCTGCACTTGTTCTGCCAAGTGGTGCGCATTTGCATGTATTTTTTCCGAACCGAGTTTTTTTGCCAAAGCGACCTGCCTTGCCAAAGGAGAATTGTCCACAATGGGAATCAAAGGTTTTGCAATTCGTTCAGTCAATGGACGAAGTCTGGTGCCTAAACCTGCGGCTAAAATGAGGGTGTGAAACATAGCTAAAAACTAATAGAAAGCCCTACGCCGGCCAAGAGAAAAGAAAAACCAATCAAACCGGCACCAACTGTAGTTTTGAAATTACCATCCTCAACGGCTTTGTGGTTATCATCTATTTTCGACTTAAAATTACTGCCGCCAAAAGACGGATGGCTCAACTCTTCCCTTATATTCCGCGCCTTTTTATAATCGTCTTGCGCAAGAACGCAAAGCAAAATGCCCGAAGCAAGCGGGGCTACGCTCCCACCCAAAAGTCCGAGACCAATATTTCTTTTCCTTTGACTTTTCACAAGCAAATCTTGTTCGTAAATTTTTTGCGGATCGGTAATGGGCGAGAGTTGCACAAACTTAATCTGCTTTTCCAAAGCGTCAATCTTGACATTGAGCAAAGTATCATTGTAACCCTTGCGAAAAAGTCTAAGCTGTGTTTCGCCGGGCACGCCTTGCACATTGTAAGGTGTTTTGCCAATCGGTCTTGAATTTATGTCTAAAATTCCTGCCGGAAAAACCAAAGCCTTCTCAGGATTTGTGCGAATTTCCGTTCCTGCATAAGAGCGTTTTAGTTCTAAAAAAACTTTTACCGTGTCTTCGCCGAGTTTTACCATTCTTTTAGCAGCCCACAGATTTTCGTTTGAATGCCAATAGGCGGCGATTTGCGCCATGGAACCGCTATCAGAAAGAACGCAAGGTGATTGGCAAGCAGGGTTTCCGTTTAGCATCACAACCGCAAAATCCGGATTTGTTTCAACGCTTATAAATGAGACCTTATTTTTGGTGCGCTCCAATTCAGCATGTTTCCCTGTTATTCCAGATAGCATTCTAAGCAAAACTCCGCTTTTAAGCACTGCGTCCCATGCAAGCGGCGCCACAATTTGAATGTCTGTTTGCGGGCTTGTGTTACCCGCAAGCCAATCTATGCGAAGCCGAACGCTCACGGAATCTTCTCCCTCTGCACGCAAGCGTCCCCTGAACAAACCTTGCGCTCCGGATGCTCTTGCCACAGATATTATACACTCTATATTCTCGCACTCGGCAAAAAAATCAGCTTCTATTTTTACAGGCTTAAGAGCGGATTCTTTTAGAATCTGTGCAATGGACTTTTCCCACAAAACCGAAATATCGCTATTTATATCGGATTCCATATCCAGCATTAAAAGCGGCCCGGAATGTGCCACGCCCAGTGCTAGTGCTATAAATGATATTAGTCTTCTAACCATAACCGCCTCTTTTCAGAATAAATAGTTTTTTGCTCAGTGGATACCTTTACACCCCAATAATACATAACTTCGGTAAGCATAGGTTCGGTAAGAGGTGGTTCATAAATATTTTCTTCTTCCCACAGCGATTCTTTATCTGTTGAAACATAAGTAAATGACTGCGCTTTTTCCCAACTATCTACCCCGCTTATTCTATACCGAAACTCTAAAGTTTCTGTTTTTGAAAGCGAATAACCTTCTATAGGAGAAAGCAATTCAACCTTAAGCGGCTCGTCATATTGAATAAGCAAGCTATCCCTGATGGTATCTCCATAAAAATCTACCAAAACTAATTTTACCAAATGCTCACCGTAATTTATTGGCACCAGCGGCGAACTTGAACGGTTGGTATCATTATTTATAATCCAGAAATGACTGTGAAAATAATCTCTCGCTTCGTCTAGAGGCCATGCAATAGACTCTTTTGAATTGTCAAATATCACCTTTCCTTCCAGCCTTAACTCATGCCTGTAATTTGGCGGAAGATAAAAAATACTATTCTCCAGTCTAATTTTTAATTTTCCTTCGTCGCTATATTTATCAGCCTCAGTGCAAGAGATTAATGCTATTAATATAACCAACAATTTATAACTATTCTTCATCTTTACTCCATATAGAATCTAATCCGGCTTTGAAACCGTGGCTATTTGTAGCGGTTATGTAAACCTCCCAATAATCGCTTGGCAGAGCGTAGCCCAATTGCAAAGAATCTTCTAACACAGTTGTATTTAAAATAGTTGCATTTTTATTTTTCAGCAAAAAATTATAAGTCAATTTATCGTCATCCACATCATAACATTCCCATTTGAAAACCGGCGAACCATGAATATGTTCCAGTTCCAGTTTTTTGCAAACAGGCTTATTTGCAACGCTTATGGTAAAGCTTGTGCTTGAAGTATCACCTAAAGGGTCTATTGCATTAAAGCTCACATTTAAAATTCCGGATTCATTAAACAAGCTTCTGCTTCCAAAGTTCAGCTGCAAAAATTCCCTTGAACCTATAAGCCAATAAAATTTTTTCACAGGGGCATGTGAAGGAACTATCCTAGCTTGAAAATACACGCTATCCCCCACCGCAATCGTATCTGATTTGTTCAAAACCTCAATAGTCATACGCGGCGTTGCTTCGTTATAATATAAATTTTCGGAGCAAGAAAGCAAGAGAAGAAAGAGGAATAAAAGGAGGTACATTGGGGTAATGTAGAAAATTGGGGGCAAGCGGCAACCGCCTTACGTGGCAAAGGGGCAGATACTACACCCTTTGCCCTGCATACCGTTGCACAATGTTGCAACGTTGTATAGCAACGTTGGGACATGGGACAAGCGGTATGCAAAGCGACGTTGTTTGGGA
>JAITUM010000147.1 GCA_031286305.1 Candidatus Fibrimonadaceae bacterium
AGTAATTTAAGTAACTTATTATTCCCCAACCTCCCCAAGCACGCTTCCCAAAGAACGCGTGATTTGCAGGGCACCGCTAAAAATGATTCTCAATTCTCAATTCTCAATTCTCAATTAACATTCAATCTACTACGCCACTCCTATGGTGCCAACCTAATTCTGCAGGGGGCTAACCTTGAGACTGTGCGGCAGAAAATGCGGTTCGCTATGCTTAGCGAGGTGGTGAATTTGTATGGAGGGTTGTTGAGGTGAGGATTGCTTTAGTTCATGATTGGCTAACTGATATGGGTGGTGCAGAACGGGTAGTTCAAACCTTTACAGAAATTTATCCAGATGCCCCTTTGTTTGTAAGCATTGCAGACCATAAAAGATTACCGGATTTTTTCAAAAGTAAAAATATAAAAACATCATTTCTACAGAAGTTGCCTAGATTCCTTCGCAAAAAACACCGCAATCTTTTTCCCCTTTACCCATTTGCATTTGAAAGCTTTGATTTTAGTGGCTTTGATGTTGTTTTAAGTTCCACTGTTTTTGGTGGAAAGGGCATAATCACAGGTGCAAACACCAAGCATATATGCTATTGTCACACGAGCACTAGATATTTTTGGGAATATCAAAATGGTTACACAACTCGTTTTGGTAGAATCAAGAAAGCTGTTTATTCGGTTTTATGCCACTGGCTGAGAATGTGGGATTACTTGGCTGCGCAGAGAGTGGATTATTTTATAGCCAACTCTAGTGTTGTTCAAAAACGCATTGCCAAAACTTACCGCAAGGAAAGCGTGGTCGTTTATCCACCTGTGCGTTGTTCCAAGTTTTTGCCAAGCGAAACTGATGGTGACTACTATTTGGTTGTAAGTCGTTTTGTGGAATATAAAAGGGTTGATTTGGCGATTAAAGCCTGCAATGAGCTAGGAAGGAAACTGATTGTAGTTGGTAGCGGGCAAGAGGGCAAAAATTTGAAAAAGCTTGTTGGGAAAACCGTTCAATTCATAACAAGTACAAGTGATGAGCAAGTTGTAAAGCTAATGTCTGAATGTAAAGCGTTGTTATTTCCAGTTGAAGAAGATTTTGGCATTGTTCCTGTAGAGGTTATGAGTTGCGGCAGACCTGTTATTGCATTTGGTAAGGGCGGTGCTTTGGATACGGTGATTGATGGCAAAACGGGTGTTTTGTTTGATGAGCAAACGGTTGAAAGTTTGAAAGGGGCGATTGAGAAGTTTGAGGGCATGAAGTTTGACAAGCAGGCAATCCGTGAGCATGCGTTGAAGTTTGACGAGAGTGTGTTTGCGGAAAGGATTGCGGAGTTTGTGAAAAATGTGGCGGAGGGGGGATGTTAAGTCATAGCTTTGATTTGTTCAACTGGCAAGTCAGTGTAACGAGCTACAGTGGCAGGCTTAACTCCTTTTGCAAGCATATTACGAGCAGTTTGCAAAACGCCTTCTCTCATACCTTCTCTCATACCTTCTCTCATGCCTTCCTTCATACCTTCTCTCTTGCCTTCCCTCATGCCCTTCCTCATTCCGCTTTTCATGGCAGTATCCTTGGCATATTTCAATTGAGCACTGCGATCCCACTGGGCCATTTTGCGAGACATGTATTTAGAGAGTTCCATATTGGTAAAATTAGAAAATTCAGCAATCTCAAACAATTTGTCAAAAAAAACTCCCTTAAGTTGCTTGGGCCGTTCCTTGAGCCTGTGCATGTTGCAAAAAGTGAAAAGGAGCTTGTCTTGCAGGCTCTTGCATTCTTCTATAACCTTTTTGAACATGGTAAGTCGCACATAAACAAGGCTTATGTAAGTGTATCTTATTTTAGGATTAGTTTCATTGGAAAGGGAAAGATATTGCACTATCTCATCGTTGCCTTCCCCAAAGTCAAGATCAAAGTTGATGAAGCTCAGCGAATAAACTCTAGGGAAGTTGAAGTCCCAATCCTTGCCTTTTGGTGCGCTGTTTGCTACAGCCATGCACAGATAGAAAAGCGTTCTTTTGATGAAATAGGCTTGTTTTCCCATTTGCATTTCAACAATGAACTTATTCCCTTTGGAATCTTGGCAATATACGTCGAAGATGGCGTCCCTGCTACTCTTGGTTTCGCCTTGTACATAAGGGTTTTTGATGTGTATTGTCTTTATTGGGTGCGTAAGCTTTCTTTTGAGGAAAGTGTTGAGCAGAGTAATAAGCAAGTCGCAGTATCCTTTGCTTGTGAACGATCTTTTGAAAGTCCAATTGAGCGTGAGCTTAGCGTAGCGACCCTTCGGCGCAAGCTTGGTTTTGTGGACAACGGCCTTTTTTGGCATAATAATACCTCCTTTATGGTTAAAATGAAACCGAAGCAAAAATGTGATATAATAAAAGGAGGCTGTGAAGCCTCATGTAATAAGAATTGGAATATAGAAAATTGTTGTTACGGGGAGGCGGCGTGAGATGAATAAATTCTCTATCAATGGTAAATTTTTAACTCAAAGAGTCACCGGCACTCAAAGATACGCTTTTGAAATTGTTAAATCATTGGATAAGATATCGGAGAATTTAAATATAAATCTCGTAGTTCCTAAGAATGCAAAAAATGTTCCAAATATGACAAATATAAAAATTATTCGTTATGGAATTTTTACCGGATTTTTATGGGAACAAATTAGTTTTGTTTTTTATCTACTTTTAAATAAATCAATATCCGTAAATTTATGTGGAGTTTGCCCAGCTTTAAAACCAAGGGCTGTTACCGTTTTGCATGATATTCGAAACTGTGTACACAAAGAATGGATGCCAACAAAAATACAAGCAAAATCAGCTGCTTACTGGCATGTTTTTCAGTCTTGGGTAATTTGCAAGTTTTCTAAGAAAATAATCACAGTTAGTGAATTTTCTAAAAGTGAGATAGTAAAGTATTATAAAGTAAATACGGAAAAAATTTCCATTATTCCAAATGCTTGGCAGCATATATCTACCTCATCTTCTCGCTCTAGAGAGAAAAACCTAGACAGCTATTTTTTTGCAATGTCCAGTATAGCTCGGCATAAAAATTTCAAATGGGTTTTAGAAGTAGCAAAAAGAAATCTGAATTTACATTTTAAAATCGCCGGAAATTTCAATCCTAATAGATTTGAAGAAAAGTTAGATTTTGATAAATTTTCGAATGTTGAATTTTTGGGTTATGTTAGCGATGAGGAAGCAAAAGATTTAATGCAAAATGCCAAAGCATTTTTATTTCCAAGTATTTATGAGGGTTTTGGAATTCCGCCAATGGAAGCGCTGGCTTTGGGAACGCCTGTTATCGTTAGTGATATTTCTGTTCTTCGTGAAGTTTATGGAAGTTCGGCACATTATGTAGATCCTTATGATTATGATGTAAATTTAGATAAAGTTTTGGCAGAACCTGCTGCTTCTGCGAGTGAGGTTTTGGAGGAGTTTAGCTGGGAGAGGAGTGCGAGAATGTTGAAGGAGCTACTAGAATGCCAATAAAAGCTTTTTTTAATGCTAAATTGACATTGATTCATATGTGCCTTTTACTAGCTGTTTTCACATATTCATGGGAAATTGAAGGCTGGTTCAGATACAGAATTGCAGGTTTTTCTTTGCGACTCCATCAAGTATTTTTTCTTTTTCCAATTGCTTACTATTTGTTTTATTGCAAAAAAAACATTTCAAAAATAGTTTTACCATTATATGTTTGGGTCGGATTTATGTTTCTATTTATTCCAAATTCTCTAGACTTAAAAAATGCCATTGGCTATGCTTACTTATTAGGATTTAGCGTTTTGGCAATGCTTTGCATAATAAGATTTTTCAATAGCGAAAATAAAATAAGAACTCTTTTGTTTACTTACATTTTTGGCGCACTCTCAATGTCTATTTTGGTTATAATCCAGTTCATTTCTTTCCACCTAGGAAAGCCCATATATGAATTTCAAAATCCAATTATGGGTATTTTGCCCAGAGTAGGTGGATTTAGCTTTGAGCCTAGCGCATTTACAAGATATTTTATAGTCCCTTTTGTTGTAACCGGATATTTGCTGGAAAAAAAGACCGCTTTATTTTCTAAAACTTTTTTAAGAAATTCTTTCGTTATTATGTTCATTGCTTTTGTTTTAACAACCAGCAGAATTGGAATCATGACGGCTTTGTTTTATGTTTTTATTCGAAAAATTTCAAATGTAAGTAGAAAAAATTTATTAAAAAATTTAACATTAATTAGCATTTTAATTTTAGGGTTTGGCTTTGCGTATAAAAATAATGAAGAACTGATAAGTAATCTATTTAAGGGAATTAATTTGATTGAGTCTATAGAAAAATACGGCAGCTTTGAAGCGGCAAGAAGTGGCGGAACAAGTAGCTCTCTTGAAAGGGCATCGGTTGCTTACGATGCTTTTTATGGCTTTTTGGAAAGTCCCATAATAGGAACAAGTTTAGGAGGAGTTGACCCATATTACGCTAAAAAGCAAGGAAATGTTTATTCTCCTGCCTTAAATGGGTTAGGCGGTGGTGAAAGGGGCGGTGGTTCTGCTTTTGCAGCAGTTTTGCTTGCTAGTGGAATGATTGCGCTACCGTTTTTTATTGCTTTTATTTTCAGAATTTTTGTCAAATTGCGGAAAACCATTAAGAGAGCAAATTATGGCCATAAAACAGTTCTTAACGCCTTGTTGTGGGGAATGTTTTTTTGGATGATTTTTCGTGTGATTATTGATGGAATGCACACAACAGAAGTATGGATTTATTTGGGAATAGTGATAGCGGGAATTTCGGTATATGGGAAACAACATAATTTTTCGGAGGTTAAATGAAATATCTTTATTGCTTAGTAAGCGGTCTCAAAGACATTTATTATGAGCAGGCGTTTATAAGCATAACATCACTGAGAATGCACACTCCTAATGCATTCGTAAGTTTGCTTACGGATAAGGAAACAATGGATTCTATTCAAAATAGGAAGATAGATATTAGGAAAATCGTAAATGAAGTTGTTATAGAAAATTTTGAAAGCAATGTTAGCAATTTAAAGCGTAGCCGCATATTGAAAACCACAATGCGAAATAAGATAGATGGTGATTTTTTGTATATAGATGGAGATACTATAATTTGCCAAGATTTAAACGAAATATGGAATTTAGATTTTGATTTAGGTGCCGTATTGGATGGACATACTTCACTTTCACTTAATGTGCAGACATTCAGCATAATTAAGCCACTAAAAACAACACTCAACAAAAAAGATTTTTATAATTATCCACATTATTTTAATAGTGGCTTGCTGCTAGTTAGAGATACAAAGTTTAATAGTGACTTTTTTAAAAAATGGAATGAGAACTATTTTTTGAGTGACAGAAAAGGCATATCAATTGATCAGCCTTCTCTTGCGTTGACAAACTACCAATTAGATTTTCCGATAAAGGAATTGGATGGAAAGTGGAATGTTCAAGTGTGGAACGGGGCAAATTATTTGCACAATGTAAAAATCATGCATTATTTTGCTAGTGAAGGCAATGAATATGAACCATTTTCTCATTCATTGCCATTGAGACTTAAAGAAACAGGACATTTAACAGAGGGTGACTTGTCTTTGATTGCCAAACCGCAAGGCTTCTTTGGAAAGGCAGCACTTATAATTACTGGCGATAATTACGAAATATATCGTTCGAATGTGAGTGGATTTCTGAGAAAATTATATAAGTGTAAATTTTTATTCAAGTTGATAGATAAAATATTTGTTTTGCCTAGGGTAATAAATGCGAAGTTGATTTTATGGGAGAAAAATAAATGTTAATTCGTTTTCTAAAAAAATGCTTAAATAATCCTTGGCATATTTTAATTGCATTGGGAGCGAGAAGTTTCTTCAGTTGGATGTCGGATTCTCTTTTTCTGAAAATGATATTCAAGGCTCACTTGGGCTATTCGTTGGATTTGAAAAATCCTAAGACTTTTAACGAAAAAATTCAATGGCTGAAGCTATATGGCAATCTTGAAAAATATGCAAATTTAGTGGATAAGTATGAAGTGAGAAAGTACATAGCTGAAACTATTGGGGAAGAGTACTTAATTCCTTTGCTTGGTGTTTGGGATAGATTTGAGGACATTGATTTTGGAAAATTACCAGAGCAATTTGTGTTGAAATGTACTCATGATAGTGGCAGTGTGGTAATATGCAAGAACAAAGCCGCTTTTGATGTTAAAGCGGCACAAAGCAAGTTGAATAAGCATCTAGAGCAGAATTTTTATCATTTGCTCAGAGAGCCGCAATATAAAAATATAAAACCGAGAATTATAGCTGAAAAGTATATGGTAGATGAATCAGGAACAGAATTAAAGGATTATAAGATTTTTTGTTTTGATGGCCAACCCAAGATTATACAAGTTGATTTTGATAGGTTTACAAATCATAAAAGAAATTTATACGATGTAGAATGGAATTTTTTGAATTTTGAAATTCACTATCCAAGCGATAAAATAAAGCAAATTTCTAAACCGCAAAAATTTGATGAAATGTTGGATTTGGCCAAGAAATTATCAGCAGCTATTCCTCATGTTCGTGTAGATTTTTATTCCATTTGCGGTAAAATTTATTTTGGAGAATTGACTTTTACTCATGGTTCTGGTTATGAGAATTTTGAACCCGAAGAGTTTGGTTTTGAAATGGGAAGTTGGATTGAATTATCGAAGGAAGCGAAATGAAAAATATTATCAGGATAAAGTATCACTCTAGAAAAACTCGTTTTATTATATAGGAAATTAATTATGGAATTAGATTACGAACTTCCGCAAATGAAATATCCTGAGCAAAAAGGACTTGTTTCAATAATCGTTCCTATTTACAATACTAAAGAAACTTATCTCAAAGAATGTTTAGACAGTATTTTTGTTCAGACATTTGCGAATTGGGAAGCAATTTTAGTGAATGATGGGTCAACAGACAATACTAAAGAAATAATTGATGAATATGCAAAAAAAGATTCACGTTTTGTTGCTATTCATAAGCAAAATGAAGGTACTTTGCTGGCTAGAAAAACCGGATTAGAAAATTCTAGAGGCGAATTTATAGCAAATTTAGACCACGATGATACTTATGATTCGCAGTTTTTAAAAAAAATGCATGCAAAGATAACAGAGGTGAATGCTGATTTTGTGTATTGTAAAAGAAGCGGATTTTATACATCTCAAGCAACAGATTGTAAATGGAATGCAGAAGCGTATAAAAATCTTACACTGGTATTACCTTGGCAAAAAGTTTCATTGTTAACTTGGGATAAATTAATAAAAAGAGAAATTTATGCCAAAGTCCGTTTTCCAAATATGCATTTAACTGCAGGTGAAGATCCAGTTCAAATAATACAAGTTGCTTATTATTCAAAATCAGTAGCATTTATTCCTGAATATCTCTATTTTCACAGGCCAGAAGGTATATCTTCTGTTTTTAATCCTGCTTCTACAATTAAAAGTGTCATTGCAATGGATAAGCTATTAAAAGATTTTTTTAATGACAGGCTTCCCAAGGAGGTAGAAAATGTTTTTTTTCGTGTATATAAACAAAACGTATTATATTGTTATTATATGCTGGATAAAAAGACAAGAACTGAATTTAAAAATGAATTAGAACCACATTTGCCAGACTGTATAAAGCTAGCGAAATTAGATATGAAAATTCCCTTGTTTTTGGCAAGCAAAGGGATTATATTTCCGCTTAAATTGAGAAATTTTATACGACTAAAGATATATTTGCCAATAAAAAAGCAAGTGAACAGAATATTTTTTTCATAGAGCATGAGTACTTGGCATAACAATACACTATAAAAAATAATGAAGCATTCCCACCGCATCCTTTTCAATACATTGACAATGTACCTAAAAACCATTGTCACCATTTGCGTTGGCCTATTCACTACCCGTTACGTCCTAGAAGCCCTAGGCATAGACGATCTTGGTATCTTCGGCTTAGTCGGAGCCATTGTGGGTTTACTTGAGTTTTTAAACTCAACCATGGCTGGAGCAACGCAAAGATTTTTATCTTACCATAGAAAGCAAGACAATTTAAATTCCGTATTTACAACCAGTATTATATTACATTTTCTTATAGGCATGGCTGTTGTGGGCTTATTGGAGATAGGTGGATTCTTATTTTTAGATAAATTAAACATACACGCCAACCGCATGGTTATGGTCTACTTTGTATTTCATTGCGTAGTTGCAATAACTTTTTTTTCCATTATAGCAACTCCTTACCAAGCTTTAATAAATGCTCATGAAGACATGCCTTTTATAGCAGTTATTTCTATTATAGAAACTTTTGCTAAACTGGGAATAGCTTTCTTTTTATTTATCACTCCACACGACCGTTTGGGAACTTATGCTTTTGCCATGATGATTTTAGCAATACTAATGCAAATTACTCTAGGTATCTTCTGTAAAATACGTTATTCTAAGGTAACTTTTTCTAGGCAATTCATAGATATGGCTTTAACACGAAAAATGCTTGCGTTTTCGGGTTGGAACTTTTTTGAAAGTATTTGCATAATATTCAGAACCAAAGGTCTGCCAGTTCTTATAAACCTCTTTTTCGGCACCGCAATGAATGCCGTGTTCAATCTTGCTAGCCAAGTAACATCGCAAATTTCCACTTTCTCTTTCACTCTATCGCAAGCATCAGCTCCACAAATCGTATCTGGTACAGCAAAAAAAAACTTAGACCGACCAAAAATGCTAGCTATATCCTTTTGCAAGCTTCAGCTATTTTTAGTATCATTACTAGGAATCCCTTTAATTTTAAATATAAATTACGTATTGCAAATTTGGCTTAAAAAGGTTCCCGAGTATCTTCCAATTTTCTGCTGCTTAGCTATAGCAAATGAAATAATGCTTAACCTTGCCAGAGGCTTGCAAAGTTTGATAGACGGCAAAGGATTTATTCGCGGTTACAAAATTGTCATGGGATTCAGCAACTTAATAGTCTTGCCAATTGCCTATATTCTGCTAAAAATCGGCCATCCCCCCTACTCAATTTACATAGCCTGCTTCGCCCTGCCCATCTTCACCAACCTCTCTCGCATCTACTTCGCCCACCGCCACGTAGATTTGCACGTTCCGCATTTCCTAAAACAAATGTCAAAGGTTTTAGCAACGGTCCTTATTACATGGGGTATAGGGTATGGGGTATGGGGTATGGGGAATTCCTCACTCCTCCAACTATTCCTCTCCACCGCCATGTCTTCCGCAATAATGCTCACCGGCTTCTGGCTTGCTTTGGACGCCAAAGAAAAGGAATTCGCTAAGGGATTGTGGGGGAAGGTGAGGGGAAGGATGAAATTGAACTAGAAAATTTCTACTTTATGTAGAGGTGGCCATACAGGTATTGTTTGTGCTTTATACAAGGGAACGGACAAAAGTCATATTATTGACGCAAAAGAATTGAATAATAATATTACCGGTAATATAGATGAAGCTCTTGCCTTTTTGAAACGACATTTGAATATCAGTTATAAAATTGAGAGTTTGCGACGCGAAAATATACTTGAACTTCCAGAAGATGCCTTGAGAGAAGCTATAGTCAATGCGGTTTGCCATAGAAACTACTTCGAAAAAGGTGCGAGAGTTATGGTGGAAATTTTTGATGACCGTGTTGAAATTACTAACCCCGGAGGTGTGTGCAAAGGTATTACTTCAAAAAACTTTGGAAAAATCAGCCTTACAAGGAATTCGCTTATAGCAAGTATGTTGTATCGAATTGATTATATCGAACAGATGGGAACCGGCATTTTGCGAATGAAAAATGCTACTGAAATCGCAAATGTGGCCGAACCAAAATTTGATTTACATGACTTTTTCAAAGTGACTTTTGCACGAAATCAAACAAACCATGGCGATAAGGTCGGAGAAAAGGGGACAGAAAAGGGGACAGAAAAGGGGACAGAAAAAATAACTCCAAATCAACAATTAATATTGAATAGTATCACGCAAAACACACATGTAACAATAGAAGAACTTACAGGTATCGTTGGTATTGCGGCAAGTAAAGTTAAGGAAAACCTCTCCAAACTCAAATCGAAAGGGATGATTGAGCGCGTTGGTGCTGCTAAAGGTGGGTATTGGAGGGTAAAAGCGAATCCCTTCTCAAATGCCTAGCCGATATAAGTGGATATAAAAAAAGACCTCCCGAGTTTCGCATTCTTTGCAAGCAGAGACTAGACGTGGGAAACTCTGTTACTTGTAAATATAGAAAAATAAAAAACTTTGTAAAGGGCTTGGGCTAGAAATTCGATATCTTTAGTTCTTAACATTTCTCTCTCTTCTTCTAATATTCCGCCAACAACACTCATAAAAAACCTTTGCCCTACAATATAGTAAATTTTACAGAATGTAGGGTAAAAAGATAAAGCCCCACTCCCAGCGTTAAAATGCTGCGGAAGTATAGGAACAAGGTGTTCTTCGCTATGCGTTTATTGTTTTCGGAGGGGGTCATGTTAAACGTACTGGTAAAGATAGAAAATTTCAAAATTCCTTTAATGCCTAAAATTCCACAAACTCACGAAGACAGGGCAAAATATGGGAAAAACTTATTGGAAAACTTATCAAAACCACTAGCAACTAAACAAACAGTTGTGCGGTTCTCCGTGCCATGGTAGTGTAACAGCAAAAAACATGTCATTTGAAAACGGCGTTTTTTGCGTAGAAACAATGTTTTTATGCAAAAATGAAAATTCCCCCGAAAAATTCTGGCACGGTTTTTGCGTGTAACTTCTACGAGGTTACTATGCTTACGAAACTGGCTATTTTAGATAAAACGAGCATCCCTGTGGCGGCAAAGGGACTGGACGCTTATACCCATAGAGGCAGAGCAATAGCTAATAATATTGCAAATGTCAGCACCCCGGGATATAGGCGCATAGAGGTTTCTTTTGAAGAACAGTTGCGCAAGGCATTGGATAAAGAACTTAATTTGGCCGGAACACGCACAGACGGCAACCATATGTTTTTGGGACGCCCCGAAATTAGAAATGTAAAAAGCGAGGGTTATAGAGTAAATGACCAAACAAATCCAGGTGAAGTGAATAATGTTGATATAGATATTGAAATGGCAAAATTGGCAGAAAATGAAATTGCTTTTAGCTTTGCAACCGCATTCATAAAGGATAGAACCAGCATGATAGGCGAAGCGATTAAAGGCAGCAGGGGAGGCTAAAAATGGCTATGACAGGTTTATTTTCCGGTTTGAACATAAGCGCAACAGGCTTAAGTGCTCAGCGTGTTAGGCAAAATGTTATTGCCTCAAACATAGCGAACGTTGAAACTACACGCACGCCGGAGGGCGGTCCTTATAAAAGGCAGCATGTTGTTCTGGAGGCAGATCCTCTTGAATTTGAGCAATTCCTGGTAAAGGAGCAAAATAAAATTCGCGGAGCAAAAACCCAAGAGGGGCATATCCGCATTCCGCAGCCCGAATGGCCTATTTCCAAAGAAAACATAGGTAGCGGTGTTAAAATTGTGGAAATAAGAAAAGATGAAGGTCCGGATAAGCTGGTGTATAACCCTGGTCATCCGGATGCTGACGAAAATGGCTATGTCCACATGCCAAATGTAAATATTGTAGAAGAGATGGTAGATATGATAACGGCAACCCGAGCATATGAAGCTAACACAACCGCATTCAACAGCACAAAATCAATGTTGATGAAAGCGTTGGATTTAGCAAATTAACTCTTCGCTGAGGAATAAAAATGAAAATAGATGTCCAAAAATTCATGGAACTGCGAAATAGCGCAATAGCACGCCAAACAAGCGATACTAGGGAAACCAAGGAAACTAAGGCTACCGGCGACTGGCGCACGCTTTTAGAATCTAAAAGAAAAGAAATAGGGCTTGAACCTGCAGCTTCCGCTAAAGTTTCCGGAATAAAAGCCGAAAACAAGATTAGAGCTGTAGCTGCAGACTTTGATGGGACAATAGAGGAACGGGTAGGCGCTTTGAGAGAAAGGAGCTCGGAGGGCTTACCCGTTCGCGAATTGGGAAATTTTATAGATGTTAGGGCGTAGTTTTCTAACTTAGAGGTAGTATGTACGAGAATGTTAACATGATTCAGCCGATTAAGCCGTTGGATCCAGAGCGCATGGGGCCGCAAAAGGCTGAAGCTCCGGGCTTTGGCGAAATGTTAAACGGTTTTTTAACGGATGTGAATCACATGCAAAATTATGCCGATAAGTCCATTCAAAAGATGGTGGCCGGCGAAATTAAAGATGTTCACCAAGTGATGCTTGCTGTTAGCGAGGCCAAGGTAGCTTTTAACCTGATGCTGGAAATTCGCAATAAAACGCTTGAAGCTTATAATGAACTGATCAAAATGAGAGGATAATTTTTCTCGTCATGGGCGGCAGCAATTGGTAACTTTATTGCCCTCCGTCCTGCCGACCATGAGAAAACACTAAAAAAAAGTGTCTCAAAAACCATCGTTTATGAGACAGGGGGGTTGCAAAAAAAAAGTGCGGAAAACGAGCTAAAAAGCGAAATCGTGTCTAAAAAAATACTATATTATTAGGTGTCTCAAAAACGATGGTTTTTGAGACGAGGGGATTTTTTTTATTTTTTTGCGATGATTTACGGCTATATCAGGGTTTCAACAGCCCATCAAAATACAGAAAATCAGCGATTTGAACTATGCAAATTCGCTGAAAATCAAGGGTTTTCTATTGAAAAATGGATAACTGAGAAAATCTCTTCAACTAAGGAGTTGAAAGAGCGAAAATTCAGCCACTTACTTAAAAAGGCAAGGAAGGGTGATATAATAATTGCAACTGAGATTTCCAGACTCGGGCGAAATTTGCTGGAGATCATGGATATTTTGCATTTTTGTTTGAAAAGGGGGTGCCAGATTTGGACTGTCAAGGAGGATTACAAGCTAGGCCTTGACATTCAAAGCAAGGTTCTAGCGGTTGCCTTTGGGTTGGTAGCAGAGTTTGAGAGGAGTTTGATTTCAGCAAGAACAAAAGAGGCGTTAGCGAGGGTTAAGGCGGGCGGAAAAAAAATTAGGGCGTCCCAGCATAGCAAGGAAGATTCGCGAACGAAAAGTGGAAATAGAAAAACTGCAAAAATCCGGCATGAGCGTGAGAAAGATTTCAAAAAAAATAGGAGTCAGCAGTGCAAGCTTGTATAGGTTTAAGGAGGGTAGCTAGGAGCTTTGCTAAAGTAAGCGCAGGGAAGGGATGTACCCCCATTTTAAAAAGTTTAATCACTTCCACCTGTACATCCCAAGCATCCCAAGCGGGACTGCTGCAACAAAAAGCGGGACTTGGACTATTTCAACCAGGGGCAAACACCACAGCAGCTTCAAAGACTTCAAGCGAAGCGCTCCCGTGAAAAGCAGCGCAAAGTCGCAGATTATTTTTATTAAAAATGGAATTAAGGCATAATAAACAGGCATTCCAAGCAAACATAAGAACGGCGAAATAAAAAGCCAAACAAAAAACGCGTAAATGCAGAATAAAAATATGGAATATGCTTTGTTATCATATTTTGCGCCATTGCTTCCCCAGCGAGCACGCTGTTGCAAAAGCGCTTTCCAAGAGTCCACCGGAGCGGTTGGCATAATTGAGCTTGTATCCCAGTTGTAGGCAAATTTAGTTTCTTTTATTTTTGCCATTCTGTGTATAAGCATATCATCATCGCCGGAAGCAATATCGTAAAGCCCCTCAAAACCTCCGCACTTAAAAAACAAATCTTTGCTATAACCAAGAGAAGCGGCGCTTGCAACAAGCGGTTTATTGCGATTAAATCCGGCTGCCTCAATCAAGGTCCAGCCAAGAGTTTCCAGCTTTTGATATGCATGCAAAAAACTCCCTCCGCCATTGTTCGCCTTTGCTCCCTGCACAACGGATGCCCCCCCTGCATAACAATTTGCCATTGAGTTCAGCCAATTTGGCGGCGGCACGCAATCGGCATCTGCAATCAGTAAAAACTCGCCTTTTGCAGCCAAGAAACCTGTGTTCAAAGCTCTTTTTTTTGGCGAAGCTATTTGCGGAGAATCATGGGGAACATTGAGCATTGAAAACTTTTCATTTTTCTCGCAAAAATTTTGCACAATTTCCGGAGACTTGTCTGTGGAACGGTCATTTACAACAATAACCTCCCATTTGCCATCATATTTCTGTGCATTCAAAGCGTTTAACGTGGTTTCAATAAATGGCTCTTCGTTGCGCATGGGAATTACAATGGATACATGCGGCAAGTGGCTAGTTAGTGGCAAGTGACTAGTTTTTAGCAATCCTGTCCACAGGTATAGCATTAGGCACAAATAAATTAAAGCGAGAAAAACTAGAATAACAATCATAACACTTTTATGTAGTATAGAAAATTACGCTTGGGTAAAATTTCCGGGTGAAAAATGCCTATTAAATCGGAAAGTATTTCATCGGGTTGCACAATGCCGGATTCGTAAAAATCGGCGGCGCCTTTTTTGCCCTGGCGCAAGGAATTTTGGTATATTGCATCTTTTTTCCAAGCTGTTAATATTTCAATACGAGGCTCGTTTGCAAGAATTTCCGCGCGGCTGTTCCATAAACTTGGGTGCAGCCAATAATCCGCGTTAATGCCATTCATCAAGGCATATTCCAAACTCAAATTCATAATTCCCGTTTGCGAAAAATTATTAAAAACATAAGTTGCTCCGGCATCTTCCAGTAATTTTGCAAAATAACTCCTTCCACCCCCGGCTGCCCATTCGGAGCCGTTAGGGTAACCGGTTAAAACGGTTTTGCTTTTTGCATTTTTTGCCAAAACGCGGAGCGAGTCGTATCTGTGAGCGGTTTTGTTGAAAATGGAATCGGCTTCTTTTTCTTTGCCGAATAAAATTGCCACAGCTTTAATCCATTCAAGCCTTGCCAAAGGGTGATTTTCCTTCCACTCAGACATTAAAACGGCCGGTAGCCCTGCGGTTTTTAGTTTGTGCAAATCGTCGTGAATAATTGAGCCTGTTCCGAATGTGAAAACTACATCTGGGTTCAGCATGAGCAGTTTTTCCAAGTCAAGCGAAGAGCCGCCACCCACTTCCGGAATGGATAGGGAATCAATTAGGTGCTGCATTTTTTCGCTATAAATAAAATCTCGATTTTCAACGGCTATAATTTTATCCAGAAGTTCCAATTTTTCCATAAATGCAATGGCTGCTTTAGAAATCACCGCAACTCTTTTAGCCGGCAAAGAGATGGCTTCATATTTTTTCAGTGAGTCCGGCAAAGCACTTTTTTTTGCTGCCGAATCCAGCAGTACCAAAACCGCTTCTTTCATTCTCAAAACCTTGTAATTTTCCGCATATTCAATGCTAAAATGCACAGCTTCGGAGCCACTGTCTGTTTTGGAACAGGCACTGAAAAATAAAAGTAGCAGGGCAGGAATGAGAAAGAGGCGTTGCATGGCGTGAATAGAATATAGTAAATGTCTCTGTTTTCTACCTTAACCCCCAAGGAGTTTAACTCGGTTGAGAAGTTGTTAACAGTTGTTATATTTTTTGTGCTTGGCCTTGTGGTTGGTTTTATAAATAATATTGCCGGCGGTGCTAGTGCACTCAGTTTGCCGGTTATGATTTTACTTGGCTTGCCGCCTACCGTGGCAAACGGAACAAATCGATTTGGAATGCTTATTGGGGTTTGCAGCTCCGCGCTAAATTTGAAGCGCTACGGATATTTGAGAATGGATGTTGCAAAGTCCATTTTACTCCCAACCTTGATAGGAGCCTTGCTTGGAACCCTGTTTATTATGAGCATTGACGATTCGAGTTTTCAAGTGCTGCTTGCCATTGTTATGATTGCAGTTGCAATTATGAGTGCTATGGGTACAGACCCTTTTGGGAAACCTCCCGAAGCTCCGCCGCTAAAACCCGGTATAAAAGCGTTTTTGGGATTTTTAGCTGTGGGTTTTTATGGAAGTTTTTTGCAAGTGGGAGTTGGATTTATTCAGATTTTTGCTTTGCGAAAATATAGCGGGCTTGATTTAAAACAGGTGAATGCCATAAAGAATTTTTTGACAATCTGGCTTTTGCTCATAAGTTCCATAGGTCTGTTTTTTGCAGGCAAAATCATTTTCAGCCTTGCGCTTTGCATGGCATTTGGCGGAGTGCTAGGCGGGTATTTGGGCAGCAAATTTCAGCATAAGCATGACCATATTTGGATTAAAAGGTTTATTCAAGTGGCGAGCGTTGCGCTTGCTGCAAAATTGGTTTGGGATATAGTTTGATGGCAAAGAAATTTTACTCCATAAGTTTGGGTTGCGCTAAGAATCAAGTGGATAGCGAACATGCCACTGCAGAGCTTTTGGCTGCGGATTTTAAAATAGCAAAAAATCCAAAAGAAAGCGATGTTATTTTAATAAATACCTGCGGTTTTATAGAGGCGGCAAAAGAAGAATCCATAGAGGCAATACTTTCGCTTTTGAAAAATAAAAAGAAGCAAAAAGCCATTGTCTATGGATGCCTAAGCCAAAGGTACAAGCACGAGCTTGCAAAAGAAATTCCGGAGGTAGATTTTTGGCTGGGCAACTACCGCACAGGAATGCTGCTGGAAGCTTTGGGTTTTGAGTCGCAGGCAAAACTTTGCAAGGCCAATCCGCCAAAAAGAATAAAAAATTTTGAATATCCCCACCATGCTTATTTGAAAATAGCCGAGGGTTGCAACCGTGCGTGCTCGTTTTGCGCAATTCCGTTGATTCGCGGGAGGCAGGTTTCGCAAAGCATTGAAAAATTGGTTGAAGAGGCAAAGCAGTTGGAAGAAAACGGGGTGCTGGAGCTCTCGCTGATAGCTCAGGACCTAAGCTCTTATGGCACGGATTTATACAAAACGGCAAGTTTGGAAAGTTTGCTTGAAGCTTTGCTCAAAAACACAAATATTCCTTGGCTGCGTCTTATGTATCTTTACCCGGAGCACATTACCGATGGTTTGCTCAACTTAATGGCAAAAGAGCCTCGTATTTGCAAGTATGCAGATATGCCCATTCAGCATGCAAGCGATAAAATGCTAAAATTGATGCGGCGCAAAAATAAAAATCTGCGAGACTTGCTCTTGAAAATGCGTGAGATGGTTCCGGGCATAAGCTTGAGAACAACGGTATTGTTAGGGTTCCCGGGTGAAACTCATAGCGATTTTGAAGAGCTTATGAATTTGGCAGAAGAAATTCAATTTGAGCATTTGGGTGGTTTTATCTGGTCGCCCGAAGAGGGAACAGCTGCCATGAAATTAAAAGAGGAGCGAGTTCCGGTAGAAACGGCAAGGTTAAGGCTGAACGCGCTCATTGAGCGTCAAGAAGAGATTTCGGAAGAAAAAAACATTCGGCTAATAGGGCAAACAATGGATGTGATTTTAGACAGTGTTGCAGAAGAAAGCGAGTTCCATTTTTACGGTCGCACTCAGGGCAGTGCTTTGGAAACCGACAATATAGTTAGGATTGTGGAAGGCAGCGGCAATATAGGAGAGATAAGAAAAGTAAAAATCATAGACGCCACAGCCCACGAACTAGATGCTATTTTATTAGGGTAGTTTAACAACATTTACTAAATTAACAGTTGTTATGCAAAATAGCTACAAGCCTTCGGCTGTTCACCAGCAGATTTCAAAGCAGAAAGGGTGTTCTCCACTCTTAGTGCTTGTAGCTGCATTGCTTTTAACGTCTTGCGCGCCTAAATCTATGTATCAAGAAAATGCCAAGGCTCGTTATGAGGAGTATAAAAGTTCGGTGAAATATCATGCGGAAACGGAGGAGAAATATATAATTTTGCTTGAAAATTTGGAAAGGCTTCCAAAGGAGCAGGAGCTTTTGATACGAAAGCAAATTCTTCGCAAAGAGATAGAGCAAAACAGGCTACTTATGCTGCAAGCTCGCTCTGAATTTGAAAAAGCATTGCTGGAATGGGATTTGGCTGTGCAGAAAATGGAAACAGGGCTACCTAGGGATTCCATGGATTTGAGGCAAATTTTTGGCTTGCCCCGCCCAAGAGTGATAGATTCGCTGCAATTTGAACAGTAATTTTTTCTACATTAATCCTATGCGCGTGATTATTTATGCCTTTCTGTTCCTTTGCATTATAGGTTGTGCGCAATCTGTTCAAAAACCATTGCAGAGAAACTTTTTTTCTTTTGAAAATATGGATTGCCCGGAAGCTTATATCAAAGGTATGGGTATGGGAGAAAACAGGCAAATCGCTTTGGAACAGGCTATTGCAGATGTTTCTTCGCAAGTTCAACACTTAATTACCGTTGGCGTTCAACAATCGCAAGCAAAACATATGGAAGAAAATGTAATGGTGGTAGTTTGCATGAGCCGTGAAGATGCGGCAAAACCTTATCTAAACCAACTGTCCAGAATAAATGATTCCTTAAACCTTGCTATTCAAACCGAACTGGCGCAAAGCCACCCGCGAGCCAAAAGAAAAGCAGCTCGAGAAGCGGAAGATTTGAGAATGAGGCAGATAATGACAATGCAAATTTTACAGGGGTTGGGAAAAAATGTTGAACTTCAAAGCACCGAAGCCTACGAAAGAATGGTAAAGGATTATGAAGAATTTTCTTCTAATTTCAAGTTCATATGGGAAGGAGATGGCGAGCAAATTTCTCAAATACTTGTGTCTAAAATATCTTCAAGGTATAAGATTGAAACTGGCACTTGCGTTCAAGGGCTTAAATTGGTTCCAATAGCTACCGATATATCTTGCGAATATGGCAAGTTTGGACCGCATTGCTCTTACGCGCCGATTTTGGAAGGTCGCTCTTGCAGCGATGAGTTATACTTTGTGCTAAAAGGAGTGCCGGTTCGCACAACCGGTGAGCGTAGCGAAAATGAATCTAAGCGCAAATTGCTGGCTCAGATTCCTAACGCTCAATTTTGGAATAATTGGTTTGAGGAGTTGGATAAATATAAATGAAAATCGATATTATGAATGGTGGAGTTTGTTTTCCCAAAGGGTTTTCTGCGGCGGGAGTGAAGGCTGGCATAAAGGCTAGCGGCAATTTAGATTTAGCTTTGCTGTATAGCGAAAAATCTGCAAGGTGCTTTGCTGCATTCACAAAAAACCAAGTGCAGGCTGCGCCTGTTCTCCACGGTAAAGAAGTCTTGTCAAAGCAAAATCTTATCAATGCCATTGTGGTAAATAGCGGCAATGCAAATGCCTGCACCGGAGAGCAAGGTTATGCAGATGCGGTGAGCATGGCAGAGCTTGTGGAAAGTGAATTGAAATTGAGCAAGCACTCCGTTTTGGTAGGTTCCACAGGCGTGATTGGGCATAAGCTGCCCATGGAAAAAATACGAGCAACAATTCCCGAACTTGTTAAAAATTTGGGTACTGAAAATTCCGAACTCTTTGCAAAGGCAATTTGCACCACAGACACAACTATAAAAACTGCTTGTGTTTCCGTGCAAACCTCGGTTGGCGAAATCCGATTTGGCGGCTCGTGCAAAGGTTCCGGCATGATTCATCCAAACATGGCAACCATGCTCGCATATATCACAACAGACTTGCAGCTCCCCGAAGACTTTTCTACCGAATTCAGGGTCTTTGTGGACGAATCTTTCAATGCCATAACCGTTGATGGCGATATGAGCACCAACGATACCTGCATTATTTTAGCAAATGGGCAAAGCGGAGTTTTTTTAAACGATTTGAACCTAACCGAGCAAGCTGATGTTCGTCATGCTCTCCTTGGTTTGATGAAGCATCTCGCTTTGCAAATAGTTCAGGATGGCGAAGGTGCAACCAAAAAAATTGAAATTGAAGTTTGCGGAGCGCGCAACAAAACAGAAGCCACACAAATTGCAAAATCCATAGCTACAAGCAACTTGGTAAAATGCGCATTTTTTGGCGAAGACCCAAATTGGGGGCGCATAGTGAGCAGTGCAGGTGCAAGCGGGGTAGAGTTTTCTGCCGCAAAAATCTCCTTGTATTTTGAGAATGTGCAGGTTGTTAGAAACGGCATGCCGCTGGAAGTCCCAAAATCTCAGCTTTTGGAAATTGTAAAGCGAAAAGAATATAAAATTTCTTTAGATTTGTGTTTAGGTCAATACAAAACCTCAGTATTCACATGCGACTTGAGTTATGACTACGTTAAAATCAATGCGGAATATACTACTTAAAGACATGGCAAACTTGAAACCAGTTGAGAGAGGAGAGTTGATTAGTATGATAAATTTAAGTCCAGTTGAGAGTGGAGAGTTGAGAATTGAGAGTTATTTTTGCAAAAAGAGCCGTTATTTGTGGAGTAATTCTCAATTCTCAATTCTCAACTCTCAATTAAACGTTTCACTCTGCATTCTAATAACGTTAGTGGTTCAAACAATAGCGGCTTTACCTGTGCATAAGATTGTGGCGGTGGATTCAATTCCGCATTCGCAAACGCGTTTTACGCAGGGGCTTTTTTGGGATGGCGGGGAATTGTGGGAGTCTACGGGGATGGTAGGGAAGTCCAAGATTTATAGAATGGATAGGAAAGGCGTAGCTTTTGACTCAATTGCCATGCCGGGTCCTCATTTTGGAGAGGGTATTGCGAAGATGGGGAACAAAATGCTTTGGCTCACTTGGCAGTCTCGCATTGGTTTCGTTTTGTCTGCAAGCCCTTTGCAAGTTTTAGGCACTTTCAGAATTGCCGGTGAGGGGTGGGGTTTAACGGTTTGGAATGGCAACTGGCTTATGAGCGACGGAACGGCTTCGCTTTACCTGCTTTCTTCAAAAGATATGAGCGTTGCCGGCAAAATAGATGTTCGTGCAAATGGCGCACCTGTTGTGTATTTGAACGAATTAGAGGCTGTGGGCGATGTTCTTTATGCTAATGTATGGAAAAGCGACTCTATAGCGGTAATTTCTCTGCCGAGTGGCAATGTTGTGAGGTGGCTGGATTTTTCGCAACATGCAAAAAGCATAAGGAAACAGTATCCCGATGCAGAAGTTTTGAATGGAGTAGCTTTTGACGGCACAAAATTATGGATAACAGGCAAAAATTGGCCTTGGATTTACAAGGTAGAATAAATCTTATTTACTATAGGTAAACGCTGATTTACTCGCTTGGGTATAGGGTATGGGGTGTGGGGTATAGGGAACTGCACAAATAAACGGCTAAATCTGCTTAAAAACAATGTTTTTTTGCATTGCCTATACCCTATA
>JAITUM010000187.1 GCA_031286305.1 Candidatus Fibrimonadaceae bacterium
GATATTAGCAAGGCTGCCGGCACTGCCCATTTCTTTGGTTATGATGCCGGTCTTGTTTTGGCTGATGGTTCTTCTGCTTTGAAGGGCAGCAAGGATGTCGCCGGTACTCTTGAGCAGGACTTGATAGGCACGGAGAGGGGGAATGAGGTCGCTATGGGGGCGTATGGGGATTATAATAGTGATGAGGGGGAAATTCAGTATGGCAAATGGGCTTACGGGAAGTTTGTGCCAACGCCTATACAATATGCATTCAATAATTTACCCTATCAAGAAGCTATAAACCATGTAGGCTATGGAGGTTATGGACGTATAATGAAGCGTTTGGTGAAAAAACACGATAAAACCAAGATATCCAGCGCAAAGGTTAGGGTAACTGTTTTGGATAAAGATTTTAATGAGTATTCTGATATTAAACCGGTTGACGTTAATTTTTACCGCATGGCTAATGACGAAAACAACAAATATGTTTTCCAGACTTTAATCCATGGGCCACTTGACCCGGGTTATGATCCGGAGAAACACGGAAGGCTTATTTTGTTTTCCAAAAACCCGGAAGATCAGGGTATTCGAGGCAACTTCTTGATAATTCATGTTAAAAGTGATACTGACAATGCTAAATATGAGGTTTTGAGATGATAAAGAAATTTTTTTCCTTCGTTGTGTTTTTTGTGTTTCTTTCATGTTTTTTCTCGGCGTGTAGCAACCCAAAACCCGATAAAACTCCTTTAAATCTTGTGAGCCTTGGGGATAATTGGACGCAGGTTACCGAAGGTAGACCTTTTAGATGGGATGATGTTGATGGTTTTTTCCCAAATAGGGAGCAGCACCCCTATGGCTTTGACAGGCATACAGTGCCGGGAAGCAACAGTCTTGACAGTATAGTTTATGCTTCTGTTTTGGATGGTGATTATGGCTATGCCGCTTTAAAAATAAATTACGCTCCGGAAGGTTCGCCAGAAGTATCTTATGGTTATTTTATTTGTGATCCGACTAAAGAGAGCCTTGATACTATAGCAATCATTGACAATTCTAGTGATAAGCAGACGTATAAATTTACCGCATCAATTGTAGAAAATGGCAGTGTGAAGAAGGTTGCGCTTTGCAGGATAAGCGAAGTTGGGACTCAAATAGCGCAGGAACTACATATATACCCATATAAATTGAAAGATGATTATAGTTTTTACGTTTACATTCTTGGAGACGAAAAAGACCCAAGCGATAGACATCAGTTTATGAGAAGCGAAGAATTTTGGAGTATTTTTGACCAAACTTTTAGCCAGGCTGTTGTAAAACGCGACAGTTTATTTGGAAGGTACAGAACAGTTGATAGAGGGTATATTATGACAAGGGCACATGGAACTTATGACGGAAATTGCGTTAATCATAGTGTTATCAATGGAGCTGTAAGCTATCTTCGTTCCAATGCAGAGAAAGGACCAAGAAGAAATTTTATTCAAGTAGGTTACCCTACCAAGCGTTTTTGGCCGCTTATTTCCGATGGAGGAGGTTATATCCAAATTTGCGGTACTCCTTACAAAGATGAGGAAAATCCTTCTTTTAATCAAGATCCTACTATAAACCCAGCCAGATTTAGCTTGGAATTGGAAACTTTACCCGGCACAAAGTGCTCGGTGAATCAAAATACATCTGTAACTTGGGATGCAAGAAGGCGGCTTTGGTATAAGAATAATAACCCGGATGATATTGTTACCGTAAGGAATACAGATCCAAACTGCGTAGTTTTTGCGGATAACCATTTGGGTGATTATGTAGGAGAGGTTGGAACTTCCGCTGCAATAGCAATGAGCAGAAAAAATTTATCTGTTACTTTTCGACTTTGGCCTTTAACTCTTGTTTTTAGTCTTTATCCAAGCTCCGTAGTTATACAGCCATGGCTGGAAGAACTCACTGCAAAAACAGCTCTCCATGAATTGGGTCATACAATGGGGCTTGCGGATATTCTTCGAGTTTCTCCTTCGTATAATGGTATTGGTAATAGTGAAGAAAATAATTTAATGGTTCAGGGCAGTTCCCTTAAATCTCTGCATTTGCGAAAAAGAGCTATAGAAACCATTCGTGGAAATTTAGAATATCAATGGGATTGTTTGCATAATGTAAACGGAACTTGTGAAAGACCAGGTCGCGATCCGTATAATCGTTAGAGGTAGTTATTATGAAATTTCCAGCCTCCGTTATTTTGCTTGTTGTTATATTTACGTTTTCCTGCTATAATGAAGAACATATTTGCGGTGGTCAAGAACATGTAAAATATCTTTGCGGTTATGCAGAATATGACCCTGCGGTGCAAAAGTGCGATGACGGTTTTTTATTGAACCCTTGCGGAACCGTATGGTATAAGCCAACATTCTCAGAATACTGCTTTGAAGGTCAAGTTAAAGAAAAGGAAATCTACATTGACTCTCGCGATGGAAGAGAATATAAAACCGTTGTAATAGGTACTCAAACCTGGATGGCCGAGAATTTGAATTATGCCGCATACGGTAGCAAGTGCGGTGGAACAGGGGGTAGCGTTTATTCTTCTACTCTTTTTTATGATGAGAATACGGAGATTTGCGACAAATATGGCCGACTTTACGATTGGGCTACGGCCATGACTGTTTGCCCCGATGGTTGGCGTTTGCCAAGTGATGATGATTGGACGCTCTTAACGAATTATGCTGGCGGAGATTCAGTTGCAGGGAGAAAATTAAAGGCAACAAGCGACTGGATACTTAGTGATGTTCAGTGTGTACCTTTCGGTCGGGCCCCTCTACCGGGAGCTGATTACATATCTTGCGGCATCAGCGGTACGGATGATTATGGTTTCTCTGCCCTGCCGGGTGGTCATGGCTCCAGTCATCTTAACCGATACTATGGTTTTTTATTTGGTTGCTGGTGGAGTAGCACTACAGAATACTCATATCCAAACTCTGCCCGTTATCTGAGTATAGATTATGAGTCTAGCTATACGAATAGAAGATTTCGCATAGGAAGGGAAGACTTTCTCTCTGTGCGTTGCGTTAAGGACTTTTACAATTGGGAAATCTTATGAAAACATTTTTATCACTTCTCCTCGTTCTATCACTTTTTGCCTTTGCCAGTGAAAAATACGGCGTTTACGACTTGCAGGGAAACCGAGTTTCCACATTCGAGGCGAAGCCGCATGAACTGCCGGAAAAAACGCAGCAAATCAAAAACGATAATCCGTATCGTAGGCTGTATGTATCCTCCATACAAAAAGGCAAAAGTTCCAAGCCACTTTTCCGCTACCGCTACAAAACCGAAACCGGCGCATACATTGAAGCCTCTAGAAAAGAAGCTTTTTCTGTTTGCCCGGATAAAGAGGCTCAAGGCACTTGGATTAGCGAATATTCGGTAGCATTGAATGAGGAAAACTGTCTCATCGTTCAAGCTCCTAACCTTGCGGGAACTTTCCGCATATTATTTATGGAGAATAGTGGGCGCACAGATACTATTCAAGTTTTAGTAGAGCAAAGCTACGTACTGATGGATGACTATTCGCATAAAATATGGACGACTGATTTAGATTATGAAGATGTAACTTATATGGATGATCTTTTATATGGTACTTGGGGCTCTTGGGAAGATATTTTTAACCGTCATGGGCGTTATGAAAGCAGAAGCTATAGTCAGCCTGTTATCGTTGATAAAACTAAATTGACAATGGGAGATGCTTTATACTATGATAGAAACAGCGATAAAATACTTTCTCCTTTTACACTAGAAAAGGAAGAATATAAGAATAGAAAACTTGAAGGGTCTGGTTTGCCGCTCATAGATGTAAATCCGTATTCAGAATGGCGCTTTGCTAACGAACGTTCCAAAAAGGAGGGTTTGGATACCGCATATATTACGATTCATCCGCACAGCAAAGATGCTAAAAAATTTATTTTACTGGGAAATCCAGCCTATGGTTCTTGTGAGGTATGCACTATGCTCGCATTAGATACTACAGCTTCCGGTTACCGCTCTGCGTTTGAAGAAGAATGGATGCTTTTAATGCGCGCTGGTGCTTCAACCCGTTATTATTGGGGCGATAAGGATGATTCGTCAACGGTTTCCCGCTATGAATGGATTCGCCCTATTGGTTTAAAACCAGTTGCAAAGCGGCTTCCTAACGGGTTCGGGCTCTATGACATGGCAGGCATTGCAGATGAATATGTTATCAGCAATTTTTATAAAAAATATTTGAATTTAGGGCTGCCATGCTCTGAAAACTTAAGCCCGGAATGCACGCTTATAAATGCAATAGGAGCGCAAGAAGAATATATTGAACCATCTTATACGGAATGCATGTTAAGTTCGGATGCAAAAGAATGGAAAAACCTAAGTGATGGCAAATGTATTACAAAAAGACAAGAAACAAGAACCAAAAGAGCCTACTATAAAAGCCTCCGCCTCATCCGCAAAACCCCAAAACTGCACAAACTGGACAAGTTTTAGGATAGATATATGAAAAAACTCTCAACTTTTGCTGTTGCGCTGTTTGCATTATTCTTCAGCCTTCGGTAGCCATCCCAAGAGGGTAATTTCAAACAAATGTTTACCGGACAACAGTGGCATTTTCTATATTAACCATAATGAATCGTGTTGTTATAACATATTTGGCTCGTTTTGTTGGGATTTTGCTCGTAATCCTATTCTTTTTCCGTGACTGGCTTCAAGTAAAATGGTTTCCGGGACTGCAGGCTGAAAGCGCCAGTTTTTGGCTTTTTGCTGCCGGAGTGACTATTTATATAGGAGCTTCTATTGCTTATTACATACTTCGCAAAAAGGAACTCGCACAGCGACGTGCTGAAATGGAGGAATTGGAGAAAAAAACATGAGCGAAACTCTTGCTGTAGAAATAAGAGACTTGCACAAAACTTACAGAGCAGGTTTTTGGTTGAGCAAAAAGAAAACGCTTTTTGGAATTTCGCTCGAAGTTAAAAAAGGCGAGATCTTTGGTTTTATAGGTCCTAACGGAGCTGGCAAAAGCACCACAATAAAGGTGCTGACCGGGCTTTTGCGCAAAGATAGCGGCGAAGTTTTTATTTTGGGCAAAAAACCAAGCGAAACCGCAAGCAGAACAAACTTGGGCTACCTGCCTGAGCAACCTTATTTTTACGATTCCCTAAGCGGTTATGAACTTTTGAAATTTTACGGCGGATTAAACGGCCTAAAAGGCAAGCTTTTGGAAGAGAGAATACATTGGGCTTTAAAATTGGTAAACGCCGATTCGGATTGGATTCACCGCCGCTTGCGCACTTACTCCAAAGGTATGCAGCAGAGGGTCGGTTTGGCGCAGGCAATTTTGCATAAACCAAAACTCTTGATTTTAGACGAGCCAATGAGCGGCCTTGACCCTCTGGGCAGGCGTGATGTGCGAGAAGCAATTTTAGCGCTCAACAGGGAAGGCTCAACCATTTTTTATTCAAGCCATATTCTCTCTGATGTTGAGGCCATTAGCCACAGGGTAGCCATGATTATAGATGGTAAAATTTCGCACACAGGCACCATTGAAGAGATAACCAAAGAAACGGGCAGAAATAGCCTTGAAGAAGTTTTAGCTAAGGAGGTTTCCCTTGTTGTTCCTTAGAGAAATTTATTTAATAGCCGTAAATTCTTTTATGGAAGCGGTTCGCGACAAAGTTCCTTATGTGGTTTTGTTGGTAGCTATTGCCCTTGCCGCATTCAGCGTGTTGCTTGGAGAGTGGTCTGTTTTTGACAGAGAATTTGTGGTTAAAAGCGTTACCATTTCCATAATTTCTTTTTCAGGTTTTTTCGTAGCCCTTTTTGCCGGCATTGGTCAGGTTCAAAAAGAAATACAAAAGAAAACCATTCACACGCTTTTGGCAAAACCCGTTTCTCGCACGGCATTTTTACTTGGTAAGTACATAGGTTTGCTTGCACTCATAGCTCTCCATGTGATTTTGCTTTCTTTAATGCTTTTCTTTGTTCTTTGGACAATTGACGGTACCATAAGCCTCCCTATAGTTCAAGCTTGTTATCTTGTTTTTTGGGAGCTTGCCATAGTGCTTGCTTTTGCGGTTCTTTTTTCAACATATTCTTCTGCGCTCATAAGTTCCGTTTTTTCTTTTGGAATTTATTTGATTGGGCACTTGGGAAATCAAATTTTGAAAGAGGTTTATTTTGCCTACCGCATTAGCGACGATGGGAGTTTTTTGCGTGAGCATGGCGAATTGATTTATAACATGGCAAAGGGAGTTAGTTATATTATACCAAATTTGTTCAAATTTAACGCTTCCATGCACGCTGCTCATTCCATAGTTTTGGAACAGTCTTACATAATTTTTCAAAGTCTTTACGCTTTAGGTTATTCCGGCGCAGTGCTTTGCCTAGCAGCTCTTCTATTTAAAAATAAAGATTTCGTTTGATTTTCTATATCACAAGCTAGTAAGTTGAGAATTGAGAGTTATTGAGCAAACATTTACGCTTATGAGCAACAAGATGCTGGGTAGAGCGGTCTCAGAAATGCCATATTCGGATACTGACAAAAGAAGTAAAGTGGTTAATTGAACTGTAATTTATTTCCAAAGTTTTTCCTTCCACTGAGGATGCAAACCCTAAAAACCTAATCAAACTTAACGAACTCTTCTATTGATTGTCTCTTTTTTGTTCCAATGCCTGAGACTTTTTCCAAGTCTTTAGCGGAACTAAAAGAACCTTTTGTTTCTCTGTGCTCTATTATTCTCTGAGCAAGCGCAGGACCAATACCTTTGATAAAACATAAATCTTCTTTGCTTGCTGTATTTATATTTAACGGAAACGCAGGTGCCTTTTTTTTCGGGGCTTTTGCCCTTTTGCTTTTTGAATCCCCACTTGCCGCCTCAACCTCATTAACCTCAAGCGTATCTAACACCGTTGCATCTAATGTAGTATCAGCAGTAGCAACGATAGCAACAGTTGTTGCTATTTCATAATTTTCCGGCAAAGAAACAGTTTCAAAAGGAGAAAGCTTGCCCAAAGCCCCCAAACGCGAAATTCCACCCAAAGCAAAAAGAAACAAAGCTAAATACAAAAATTTCTTTTCTGCAGAATTCATTCTCTGTTCTCAACTCTCAAGTCAAATCTTTGCTCTGCGGCTTTTAGCAAATGGTAAAACAACGGTGATGGCTTTAGCAAGGTTGATGTTAGCTCAGGGTGAAACTGAGTGGCTACAAAGAAAGGGTGATCCGGAATTTCCATAATTTGCATTATGTTGTCTTCCTTAGCGGAATGCCCGGAAAACACCAAACCGTTTTCTTCAAGTTTGCTGATATACATCGGATTAACTTCATAGCGATGCCTAAATCTCTCCCTTATCACAGAAACCCCATCGTAAATTTTTTCTGCAAAGGAACCCTTTTTCAAAAATACATCATGGCCACCTTTGCGAAGCGTTCCGCCTAAAACTTTTACATATTCCAAATTCGGCAAAAATGCAATCACCGGCTCTTTTACCTCTATGCCTGCAGACTGAACTTCTGCGGTGCCCGCAAGCGGCAATCCACACTTGTGGCGAGCATACTCCACAACGGCAAGCTGCATGCCATAACAAATACCCAAAAATGGAATATTCGCCTCTCTTACAGCTTGTATAATCGAAATTTTTTCCTCCATTCCGCGAATGCCAAAACCACCCGGAACAATCACCGCATCAAGGCTGGCAAGCTGCTCCTTTATATCCGGAGATTCAACATCCAGCATTTTTAAATTGCAGGCAACATTCAAATGAGCAGCCGCATGAGCTATTGCCTCACGAACACTTGCGTAAGAATCTTCCAGCTGGGTATGCTTTCCGCACAAAGCCACATTCAGGGTTTTCCTCGGATTTTCATAGTTTCTTTGGCAAACTTCAACAAGCCTTTTCCACTCATCCATTTTCGGAGAAGTCGCGCTGGCTATCTTCAATTTTTTCAAAATTATTTCTAAAATCCCCTCTTGCTGAAAACTCAACGGAATTTCATAAACAGAATTCATATCTAAACCCGATATCACATTTTTGCTGGGAATATTCCCAAAAAGAGCAATTTTCTCTTTGATTTTAGAAGTTAAAGGCTCGCAGCAACGGCCTATTATTATATCAGGATAAATTCCTCTTTCATTCAAATCGCGCACGGACATTTGCGTGGGTTTTGATTTTTGCTCACGAACTCCTTTTGGAATGGGAACATATGTTAAGTGCACAAAAAGACAATTATCAGGACCTACTATATTTGAAAGCTGACGCACCGCTTCTATGTAAAATTCATTTTCCAAATCGCCAACGGTTCCGCCAATTTCAACAAGCATAACATCTGCACTCTCTTTGCTTGCAATTTTAAAAAGATGGCTCTTTATAACATCTGCAACGTGAGGGATAAATTGAATTGTGGTACCGGCATAAACACCTTGCCGCTCCCTTTCTATCAAGGTGGAAAACACCTTGCCCATTGTAAGGCTCCACTCGGATTTGCCGTTTATGTTTAAAAAACGCTCGTAGTGGCCAAAGTCCATATCAACTTCACCACCATCGTCCAGCACAAAAACTTCGCCATGCTCAATAGGGTTCATAGTGCCGGGGTCAACATTCAAATAACCATCGCACTTCACCGGAATCACACGAAAACGGGAAAGCAAAGCTCCAATTGAGGCTGCAGCAACACCCTTTCCAAGGCCGGACAGAACTCCGCCTGTGATAAAAATAAACTTACTTTTTCCGTTGTAACTGTCATCACTATTCATAATTTCCTCGCATTACACAACGGAATATTAATGTAGCAAATTTCAATTCATCCATACCGCTTCTAAGGCCCTGTATTGAATTGCCTCTGCAAGGTCAGCTCGCTCTACCCTGCTGCTTTGCCTCAAATCTGCAATTGTGCGCGCAACTTTTAACATTCTATCGTAGCCTCTATGGCTCATTCGCCATTTTTCCGCAGCTTTCAACGCAAAATTTTCCGATTCGCTATCCCAAAACAAGATTTCTTTAAGGGTTTTTCCATCTAAATGCCCATTGCGAAAGTTTTTTCTGCCATCTAACCTCCTCTCCTGAAGATCGCAAGCCGCTTCAACTCGTTTTTGAATTTCCGCTGAACTCTCCCCCGGTTTTGCCGCTCTGCTCTCATCTATAGGAACTGAGGGAACCGATACCTGAAGGTCTATTCTGTCTAACAAAGGCCCGGAGACCTTGGCTCTATAGCGCTTTATTGTTTCCGGCATACAACGGCAATCTCTGCGTTTATCCATTGCATAACCACAGGGGCAAGGGTTCATGGCCGCTCCCAAAACAAAGTTTGCAGGGAAACTCACGCTCCCCAAGGCTCTGTTCAAACGAACTATACCCTCTTCCAAAGGCTGCCTCAAACATTCCAAAGCCGCTCTCTGAAACTCCGGCAATTCATCCAAAAAAAGAACTCCATTGTGAGCAAGGCTGGCTTCGCCGGGTCTAAGCCTCATGCCTCCAACAAGAGAAGCTACCGTAGCGGTGTGATGCGGTGCTCTGAACGGGCGGCTTCTCATTAAACCGCAAGAGTCAAAAACTCCGGCACATGAGTGTATAATGGTGCTTTCCAAAGATTCATTTCTTCGCATTGCAGGCAAAATTCCCGGCAAACATCGGGCGCAAAGAGTTTTTCCAGAACCCGGTGAACCCACCAAAAGAAAATTGTGGGCACCGGCTGCAGAAATTTCAAGGGCACGTTTAACAGCCTCCATTCCATATACCTGCGAAAAGTCTACGGATTTGTGTTGGGTTGCAGGAACCGAGTATTCCTCATGGCAGGAACAATAAACTCTTTTTGGCTCCTGCAACCTGTTCACACATTCCTCCAAAGTTTTTGGAGCTATAACTTTAAGTTCTTCCACGCAAACCGCCTCTCCCCTATTCTCATAAGGAATAACGAGAACTGTTTGAGGCGCATAGCGGGCAAGATTAGCGGCAACCGCTAAAATTCCATGCACAGGGCGCAGCCTGCCATCCAGCGAAAGTTCTCCCAAAAACAAAAAGTTTTCGAGACCTTCAACTTTAATCTGCTCAGTTGCAGCAAGTATTCCAATTGCAAGTCCTAAATCGAAAGCAGCCCCCTCCTTACGCAAATCTGCCGGTGACATATTTACGGTCATTCTGCTTGAACAACCATAAAAACCGCAGCTTCGCATAGCGGAAATTACTCTTTCCCTTGCTTCCCTCACAGCGTTATCCGGCAGCCCCACAAGCGAAAACCCGGGTAAACCTTCGGCACTATCAACCTCAATTTCCACAGGTATTGCTTCTATACCGCGGAGCGCTGCAGAACGTACTTTTTGAAACATCTTACTTCAACTAACCGGCTACAGCTTCCTGATACTTTTCCAAAACACACTGCTCAACATGGTCTCGCAACTCTCTTTGCAGCGGGTAATAAATGGAATGGTAATCTTCGCCCTTATAGTTTGGGTCTATAGGATAAGAAACAAAAAAGCCATTTACGCCATCGACTACTCGCAAGCCGGTCAGCTGAAGCTGTTCGTTTATAGTCACCCTTGCAAAGGCTTTTGTTTTCCCGGTGTTCTCCTTAAAAGGATAAACCTGGACGGCGGTACAAGTAAGGGCATCAAAGAAAGCATTACTTTTCTTTTGCACTTTTGATTCTTTTTTCATTCTAGAAATCTCCAGTTAAACTTTCTACTATATAGAGCAATTTGCGTGCCAATTTTAAACGCTGTTTTTAGCTCAAAATCGTCATTTAAAAGTGTCCAAAAAGTGTTTAGACACTTTTTGGACATATTTTGGACACTTTTTTTGGACACTTTTAAAAAAGTTAATCCGCTAATCATTAACAAGTTACTTTTCTACGTTTAACGTATGGATTGGTATTATATAGATTCTTCAAAGCCGGAAGGTAAACGAAGAAACGGGCCTTGGTCGCTTAGACAGATGCTCGGATTTGCGGAGCAAGGCGCATTTGTGCCCGACACGCTTGTATGGAGAGATGGTTTTGAAGGCTGGAAGCCTTGGGGCACAGTTGAACCGGAGCTTAAAACAGAGGCTCAAGTAGAAATTGTAAAGCAGGTTATTGAAGAAAAAATTTTGCCGAACATAAGCATTAGCAAAAATTATGCAAGCTTCTGGGCAAGGCTCGGTGCTTTTATAATAGACTCCGTTATATTGCAGTTTATATTCGTTTTGTTAACTCCCCTCCATTCTTATTTTGGAGTTCTCTCGGCAGCGGAAATCACTCCGCAAACAGGCCCGGCAGAGCTTATGCCCACCGTGCTGTTTTTGTCTGCGCTTGTGTTTATTTATCATTCTTTTTTCGTAAAAAATTTTTCCGGAACGCTTGGGAAAATTGCTTTAGGTCTTGCGGTTGTGCGCCACGATGGAAAACCCATGACTTGGAGTTGTGCATTTTTGCGGTCTTTTGTGGCTTGCTTTTTAAGTTCATTTTTTGCTTTGGGCTTTTTGCTTGCCGCTTTTGATATGGAAAAACGCACTTTACACGATTTTGTGGCTAACACAAGAGTTTTAAAATTACAGAAAGCTTAAGAGGATTCAATTGAAGTTGTCAATAAACGGTGAGCCGAGAGAGATGGTTTTTTCAACGCTAGGCGAGTGGGCAAATGCCGAATTTGAAAATTCCGGTGTTAAGGGCATAGCTATAGCCGTAAATGGCTGCGTTATTCCAAATTCAAAGTGGTCTTCTTATGCATTGCAAAATGATGATAAAGTCTTGGTTGTGCAAGCAGCCCAGGGAGGTTAATTAGTTGAGAGTTTTTGTTGAAGGCACATTGTTTCCTGAGATTCGAGTTGGGATGCAAGAAATTCATTTGGACGATAAGGAAATACCCAGCATTAGGATTTATGATACCGGTGGAGAAGAACAGGTTCAACCTATTCGTTCTGCTTGGTCAAAACCGGCTGAAGGTTTGACTCAGCGGCAAGCTGCGCAGAAAGGTATTATTACTCCGGAAATGGAATATGCGGCAATTAGAGAAGGTGTGGCACCGGAAATTGTGTTGAAAGAACTTGCGGAAGGCAGAGCGGTTTTGCCTGCAAATAAAAACCATCCGGAGTGCGAGCCTATGATTATAGGTTCAAATTTTTTGGTAAAAATCAATGCGAATATCGGCAATTCTGCGCTTGGCAGTTCCATAGAAGAAGAAGTTGAAAAAATGTCTTATGCGGTGAAGCTTGGTGCAGATACCGTTATGGATTTGAGCACAGGCAAGAATATTCACGAAACAAGAGAAGCAATTTTGCGCAAAAGCCCGGTTCCCATTGGCACAGTTCCCATTTACCAGGCCTTGGAAAGAGCGGGCGGCAATCCGGATAATTTAACTTGGGAAATTTTCAGAGATACCTTAATTGAGCAAGCCGAGCAGGGCGTTGATTATTTTACCATTCATGCAGGGTTGCTTAGGGCTTATGTTCCGCTTGCATTAAAACGCACAACGGGCATTGTTTCTCGAGGTGGTTCCTTAATGGCTTGCTGGATGCAAACGCATAAGCAAGAGAATTTTTTATACACGCATTTTAAAGATATTTGCGAAATTTTGAGAGAGTATGATATAGCGGTTTCCTTAGGGGATGGGCTTAGACCGGGCAGCATAGCAGATGCAAACGATGAGGCTCAGTTTGCAGAATTAAAAACTCTTGGCGAGCTGACAAAAATTGCTTGGGACTTGGGTGTTCAGGTTTTGATTGAGGGTCCGGGTCATGTGCCTTTGAATAAAATAAAAGAGAACATGGATTTGCAACTGGAGTTATGCCACGGCGCGCCTTTTTACACTTTGGGGCCGCTTGTGACCGATATTGCCCCCGGCTACGACCATATAACGAGTGGAATTGGCGCGGCGGTTATCGGGATGATGGGCACCGCTATGCTTTGTTATGTGACTCCAAAAGAACATTTGGGGCTTCCAAACAAGCAAGATGTTCGCATGGGTGTTGTTACATACAAATTAGCCGCTCACGCTGCAGACATTGCCAAAGGCAATCCGCAAGCTCTTTTGAGGGACAAGGCTCTTAGCCGCGCTCGTTTTGATTTTCGCTGGGAAGATCAGTTTGCGTTGTCGTTGGATCCTGAAACTGCAAGGGAGTTTCACAATACCCCCAAGGAAAAGCAGTCAAAATTCTGCACAATGTGCGGCCCAGACTTTTGCGCTATGAGAATAACGCAGAGGTTAGCCTAGCACGACTCTATGATGACACTTTCTTCTACTGCCTACCGTTTGCGCAATGAAATTGCAAGTTTAGACGGCGTTGTTATAGACAAATATAATGCTCATTACCAAATTCAGTTTTTCAATAAAAACTCAATTGAACGGGAACAAGAGCTAATTCAGGCATTAAAGGATAAATTTTCGCCTGAATTTATTGTGGTAAAATACAGGTTCAAAGATTACAGCGAAATAAAAACTGTTTTTGGAAATAATTCCAAAACCATTGTTGAAGAAAATGCTTGCAAATTTGCTGTAGACTTGCTGGACACGCTAAATCCAGGGCTTTTTTTAGATATGCGCGAAGCGCGAATGCTTTTTGGCAAAGAGGCACAGGGCAAAGAAGTTTTGAATTTGTTTGCATACACATGCTCTTTTAGCGTTTTTGCCAGAAAAAACGGAGCATTAAAAGCGGTGAATGTTGATATTAGCAAAAAGAATTTGAATAAAGGCAAAGAAAACTATTTGCTGAATGAAATAGAAATTCTACAGGGAGAATTTTTTTGCGGAAGTTCTGAAGAGTATGTTGACTGGGCAATAAAAAAAGGCAAAAAGTTTGGGGCAATAGTCATAGATCCGCCAAGCTTTGCAAAAAACGGCAAAAAAAAATTCAGTGTAGTAAAAGATTTTGAGCCTCTGGCAACAAAGGCAGTGAGCATTTTAGAAGACAATGGCACTTTGCTGCTTGCCACAAACTACAGCGAATGGAACGAAAAAACTCTGCTAAAAATAGCAAAGAATGCTTTTGAGCAAAACAACAAGAAATTTACCGTTTTAGCAAAAGGAACCCAGGGAGAAGATTATATGAGTTTTATTTTTCTAACCAAGCTCTAACTAGGTGCGTTTGCCCTAGCTCCAAGCCGCGTCAAGCGGCAAGTTAAACTACAACGGTATATTCCCGTGCTTTCTTCTTGGGCCTTCTTGGCGTTTTGTTGAGAGGGACCTCAAATGCGCCATGAGAATGCTGCGAGTTTGCTCAGGTTCAATAATGTCATCAACATAACCGCGAGATGCTGCAATGGTAGGATTTGCGAACTTGTCTATGTATTCCTGTTTGCACTCGGCAGCCTTTGCTTCCGCATCGCCGCCCGCTTCTTTCACAGCGTCAATGTCTCTTTTGAACACAATATTCACTGCGCCATCCGGCCCCATAACCGCAATTTCTGCGCCCGGCCATGCTGCAACAAAATCTGCACCCAAATGTTTTGAGCACATGCAAATATACGCGCCGCCATAACTTTTTCTCAGAATTACCGTTAATTTTGGAACGGTAGCTTCTGCATAAGCGTAGAGCAACTTTGCACCATGCCTGATTATGCCGCTATATTCCTGATCCGTGCCCGGTAAAAATCCCGGTACATCAACAAAAGATACCAAAGGAATGTTAAATGCATCGCAAAAACGCACAAAGCGCGCCGCTTTATCGCTGGCATTCACATCCAAGCAACCCGCAGATTCCCTTGGGTTATTGGCCACAACACCAACAGTGGTTCCGCCCAAACGCCCAAGACCTATTATCACGTTGCGAGCGTAATTTTCTTGCAATTCCAAAAAGGAATTTATGTCTAAAATATTATTCACCACTTCTGACATGTCATAAGGTTTATTTACATTGGATGGAACAAGCTCTTCTATGTCAATAGGCATGTCCAAGCTTGGCGTGGCATTTATAGCCGGCGGATGTTCCGCATTGCTGCTTGGCAAATAAGAGAGAAGTCTCTTTACCCAGTCCAAAGCATCCTGGTCATTTTCGCCGACATAGGTCACTACCCCGCTTTTGCTTGAGTGCATTTCCGGGCCGCCAAGGGCTTCCATGCTCACGGTTTCACCCGTTACGGTTCTTATAACCTCAGGCCCTGTGATAAACATGTAAGATGTATTTTTTACCATAACCACAAAATCGGTTATGCCGGGGCTATAGACTGCCCCACCGGCGCAAGGTCCCATGATTACGGAAATCTGCGGTATAACGCCACTTGCTCTGGTATTTCTCATAAAAATCTCACCATAACCGTAAAGTGAGCCTATACCTTCTTGCACTCTTGCACCACCGGAATCGTTCAAGGAAACAAATGGCGCTCCGTTTTGAATAGCCATATCCATAAGGTTTGCAATTTTTTTGCCATGCATTTCACCGAGCGAGCCGCCCAAAACTGTGAAATCTTGTGCTGCTGCATAAACCAAGCGGCCATTTACAAGCCCAAAGCCTGTTACCACTCCATCGCCGGAGGTTTTCTTTTTGCCAAGCCCAAAAAAATCGTTGCGAAGCTCAATATACGCTCCGACTTCAACAAAAGTTCCGGTATCAAAAAAGTAATCTATCCGTTCCCAAACGGACAATTTTCCGCGTTTATGTTGTTTTTCAATAGCTTCAGCCCCGCCTCCAAGCTTCATTTTCTTTCTTTTTTCATTCAAAGCCTCAATTTGGGCATTGTAAATAGGGTCTTTAGACAAAACGAACCTCACTAATTAAAATTTCTGTGGATAATATAGAAAACATTTCTCAATACGCCTTGAACAAGACTATTCCTATTGTCGCCATGTCGTCGCTTGCTTCGTTATATGATTTTAAAATTGAGTTCCATTCTCTGATGCTCATTTTGATTTTTCTCTCAAGAACATCTTGCCTGTAAGTAGCTGCACGCCCTAGTAATTCCGCGACTTTAGCGAATGAGTCTAAATATTCCGGCAGCAAATTCAAGAAAGGCAAATCTTCTTGCGCAGCATTTTTTTTCTCTTTTGCCAAAAAAACTTTTTGTTCTTTGCATGTTGTTTGCAAAACATCCATCATTCTTGTTATGCGAATCCAATCCACCTGCGGAGCAATCAAACTTATAGGCCAAATTTTCTTTATCGAAAATTTAAACATAGAAGAGTGCGCCGCATTCCTAAGCTTCGCCATCTCTCGCAAATTAGCAAGCATTGTCTCTTTAAGAGAAGACATGAGGGGAATGTAGTAAATGCTGATTTGCTCGCTTGGGTATAGGGTATAATCAGCTTAAAAACAATGCTTTTTGCACTGCCTATACCCTATACCCCATACCCTATACCCAAACAACGAATTAATCATTGATTACTACACCGGATGTTTAACTATTCTCGGGACTGGCAAAAAATTAAAGGTTCTGTAAAGGCGCAAATATATTTTTTCGCACAGGTTTACAAAAGGAATGATTATTCCGGGCAAGCCGGCAGTGCTGAAAGGTATGGAAAATCTAAAGCCTTTTTTGCTCCATATAATAAAACGACTGCTATAATGTTCAAAACCCAAACTCTTGCATAAATTCAAAAGCCGCCCATACCAGGCTGGTGCCACAAAACCCTGAGCTTCGCCAACATCTAATTTTTGCCATGCCTGCATAGCTTTTTGCAAAAGCATTTCTGAATCTTCTTTTGAAAGACCGGCGAACTCGGCTTCAAAATTTGTAAAATGCAAAACAAGCCTCCCCAGCAAGCTCCTTTTTAGACTCAAGTCTGCCTTGTGCTTGTAGCCATGCAAATATAAGCTATGACCCTCTTTTTTCCACTTCAAAAGCTCAGCGGTAAATTTTTCAAGAGCCTCCCCCTCAGGCTCTCCTAAAAATGGAATAACCATCAAATTCCACTTAATATCCTTGCTAAATTTCTGCAATTCTGCAGTTATCTGCAAAAAATTGCCCACTCCCACATCGTGAAACTCATAAACCGGAGAGCAGTGCATCTATTTCGTCTTGACTTAAGATACCATCATTTGAAGCTTCTTTTTCCGGTGCTGCGGCAGGGGCAGCACCTACAGCTACAGGAGCCGCTACAACAGGAGCTACAGCAACAGGCATCGTCACAGCCGGCATCGACATTATGGGTGCAGAGAACGACGGTAAAGCATATGCTCCAATGCCTTCCATCTTCCGTTCAACTTGGTAAATAGACATAAAATAGTCCATTGGCAGTTCATAAGAGAACTGGGGGCTTGAGATAACCTTCTCCCAAGCCTCCTTGTCATCAAACAACCAAGGAAAATATTGCGGCCGCATTCTGATAATGTAGTAAAATTTATTTCCTATATTGCTTTCATGAAAGTCGAATGGATAAACGCATTTATTCTTGCAACGAGAGATACTTTTCAAAAAATGCTCATGCTTCAGGTAGAGGCTGGTAAGCCTTACCTGCTCAACGAACAAGAAAATATGAAAGATATTTCCGGTATGATAGGTCTTACCGGAACAATCAAGGGAGCCGTGGTTATAGGCTTCACGGAAGACAGTGCACTCAAAACTGTGAATAAATTCTTATGCGCGGAATACACGCAGTTAGGTCCTGATATCAGCGATGCTGTGGGCGAGCTTGTGAATATAATCGCCGGATATGTAAAGAAATTCATCCAAAAAGAGAAATTCGGGATTTCCCTGCCATCCATAGCTAGAGGCCCCAAACACATGGTATATATGCCCAAATACGCACCTACCATAGTTATTCCATTCAGTTCTCCGGAAATCGGCGATTTTGTGCTGGAAGCGGCTTTAGCCGAAGGAAGTGATGCCTGAGGATTCCTATTCCCTAAGCAATTATCTGATTTCCGTTCAGCGGCTAATTAAAAAACAAATTCCGCAAGTTTGGGTTTATGGCACAGTAGCGAGCTTGCAGGAGAAGGGTAAAATGGTTTACATAACCCTTGTGGAATACGAAGAAGATTCCGTTTTGCCCAAAGCCACGCTTGGAGTTACAATGTTTGCCTCGCAATACGCAGTTCTCATCCGCCGCCTTAGCGAGCTGCCAGTGCCCTTTCAAATAACAAAAGACATGAAAATAAAGGTTTTGCTAGAAGCGGACTTTTACATTCCATACGGCAAATTTCAATGCAAAATACTAGAAATAGACCCCGCATTTACCTTGGGAGAGATTGCCATAACCAGAGCAAATATTTGGAAAAAGCTTGTAGAAGAAAATCTGCACCGCTTGAACAGTGAGCTTCCAATGCCTCTTTTGCCGCTCAGCATAGGGTTGATAACCTCTGAAAGCAGTGCCGCCTATAGCGACTTTATGACCACAATCAAAGCTTCCGGTTATGCCTTTAAAATCACAAGCATTCCTGCAAAAATGCAAGGGCAAAATACGGAAAACGATATTATAGAAGCTCTTGGTAAGTTAAGGGAATACAAAGACTTAGACGTTGTTTGCATAATAAGGGGCGGGGGTGCAAAAACCGACTTGGTTTTCTTTGACAGCTATGCTCTTTGCAAAGCTGCAGCTCTTTTTCCCTTGCCCGTTTTAACCGGAATAGGCCATGAGATTGACGAAAGTCTTTTGGACAAAGTTGCTCATACCTCTTTGATAACCCCAACGGACTGCGCAAAGTTTTTGATAGCGAGAATTGACTCTGCATGGCAAAGGCTGCAAATACTTTCCTTAGACCTTGAAAACTTGATGCAAATCTTTGTAAGAGAGTATGATAAAATGAGTTACAAGATTCTGCTACTCTCAAATATGTGCAGCAATATCTTTGCTCAAGAAAATGAAAGATTATCTAGAAACGCACTTGGCTTAGAGCGTGGCGTTCCGAAAATAATGGATTTTCAAAAACAGACTTTGAAATTATTAGAAGAAAAGGTCAAGGCGATAAACCCGGAAGTTCAACTCAAAAGAGGTTATACCATAACCAAAAACGAAGCCGGAAAAATTCTGCGTTCCGCAAAGGAGGCAAAAAAAAGCCCGGTTTTAAGAACCATGTTCGCAGATGGGGAATTAGTGAGCAAAAATGCACCTAGGGAACGGGATGGACGAGGCTTGAACTCGCAACCTCCGACGTGACAGGCCGGTGCTCTAACCAAATTGAGCTACCACCCCAAGGTGTCTAGTGGGCAATAACGGATTTGAACCGCTGACATTCTGCTTGTAAGGCAGACGCTCTGAACCAGCTGAGCTAATTGCCCAAAATTACTCGCTTTTCTTTCTTTTGCCATTCCATAGAATACCAATAGGCACAACCACAAGAAAGGCAAAAACTAGAATAAGCGGAGCTACGGTTAGCGACACAGGATTATCTGCAGGCCCTTGAGCCAAACAGAAAAAACCTATAGCAACCAGCAAAACGCCTACGGCAACTATCAAAATGTTCTTTTTATTGTCCATAAAACGTTTTTTCCACTAGATTACCAAATATAGAAAAAATTGCCCAGTTTGTCAAGTCAAAAATCATTTTTTTGCCATTGTTTTCAGAAAATGTCCCCCCTAATGTTAGATTTCAGTGGCTAGCAGTTCGGCTAAAAAACTCTTTTACGTCTGCTAATTCGCTTTCTAGACCTTCTTTTAGACCGCAATTCAAAAGTACTTCGCCGGTTTTTAAGAATAAAATTTTATCTGCTATTGTTTTGATAGAGTCTAGTTCGTGGGTAACTATTAAAATTGAGAGCTTTAGGTGTTCTCTCAAAGAAAGCAAAAGATCGTCGAGCGAGCGGCTGGTAACGGGGTCTAGACCTGCGCTTGGTTCGTCGCAAAAAAGCAACTCCGGGTCTAAAGCTATGGCACGCGCTAAAGCGGCTCGCTTTTTCATGCCACCACTCAATTCGCTAGGCAATTTGTCTATGGCGTGGAGCATATTCACTTTTTCCAAGCGGCTCGCTACCATGTCTCTAATTTCAGATTTTGGTGTTTCCGGACGATGCAAGCGAATTGGCAAAGCCACGTTTTGAAACACTGTTAATGAACTTAGCAAAGCGCTGCTTTGAAATAAAACTCCCGTGCGTTTTTGCACAGAAATCGGAATCAATTCCTTGCCTGCTTTTAGCTTTGTACCGAGAATTTCTATTTCACCATCCATTGCCTTTTCCAGCCCCAATATATTATTCAAAAGCGTAGACTTTCCGCACCCTGAAGTCCCTAAAATAGCCCGAATTTCTCCTTGTTCCATTGAAAAGGAAACATCATGCAGAACTACTTTTTTACCATAGCCTGCTTTTAAGTGAGAAACAGAGAGTGTGGACATGTAGAGGAATGTAGAAAATTATATTATTTTTTTATGCAATACGACTGGTGGTTTAGAGATATTCCAGGTTTTGCAGATTCTTTAATTTCCAACATAAAAAAGGCTGATATTGTTGTTTCAAGAATGTGGCATCAAATTGCGCCACAAGCAAACCAGATTTTAAATGAAGAATTCACAAAAGAGCAGGTTAAGCGATATGAAATATATTTTTCGTACTAAAAAACTGAACAACAATGAATAAAAATGAACTACGTTTTGTTGTCCATAACGCTCGTAATTAGCTCACAAATAACAGAGTCTAAAGAAAACATAAAGCAGTCCCAGCAACCGGATTGGAACAGCAATTTTTTGTGGCATAAGTAGCAAATAGATTTTTTAGGAATTTTCTATCTTGTGATTCTATGTATTTGTCAACTCTTCGCTTATAGAAAAGCAAGCCATTAAACTATCGCTTTTCAACATATAAAACGGATACATAGCCACTAGGCACAGCCACGCAAAAATCGAAAATATGAACGACGATTTGCATGAAAGCCGTTTCCATAAACCTTTAATAGTATAATATGACAAAGAAGTGGTATACTGCGTGATAAAACCATTCCTTTCAAAGAGCGATAGCAAGTTATCTTTGTTAAAATAATGCACATGCGGAGAAGCAAATCCTTTTTGCCACGCACGTTCCAAAGGAGCTTTGACACCAATTTTATATAGAAGAGAAGATATTTTAAAAATAATTCCGCTACTAGTTGGTACATTTATTATTACTAAGCCGTTCTTTTCTAAATAATCTTTTAAACCTTGCAGTATTCCTTGCAACTCTGGAATATGCTCTAATGAATCGTTAAAAATTATCGCATCGTACTTCTTATTTGAAAGTTCCTCTGCCCCTGGAAAAAAACCGTTTATAACCTGATAGCCTTGCTCTTTCAATTTGACTGCTAAATTAGCATCAGGCTCTAAACCTGTTACAGAAAATCCTTCTGCCTCCGCTATTTTCAGAAAAAGCCCGACGGAACAACCTACATCTAAAACTGTATTAGCCTTCGGATTTTTTTTCTTAATAAATTTACAGACAATTTT
>JAITUM010000136.1 GCA_031286305.1 Candidatus Fibrimonadaceae bacterium
CAATTCCTACGCTACGGGAAATGTGGAAGCAGTGGGGGAATACATCCACGGTGACGGCGGACTGGTGGGAAGCAACAGCGGCGCAATCGAGCATTCCTACTACAACGAAGCCAACGAAAATAACGACTTTGGAACTCCCAAATCAATAGATGAGATGAAGCAGATTTTAACCTTTACTGGATGGGACTTTACAAGCATCTGGCGCATAAACGAAGGAAACGACTACCCGAGGCTTGGGCATCTTTCATTTTCCTCCGGCGCCACGTTTACTTATAACAGCAGCCAGCAAAAATTCCCTGCAAGTTCAATAATAACCAAATCTCTTGATGGCAGCGATGTTTTCTTGCTTGAAGACGTGCATTACACTGCCGAATACGACAACAGCATTGACGCCGGCGAAAACACCGCAAGCGTTACATTCACTGTTAAAGACGGCGGGCAGCCGGACTTTATAATAACGCATCAATTCACAATAAACAGAAAACCGATACCTGTTCCCGAAACAGCAACCCTCGTTTACAACGGAAACGAGCAAACTGTCGAGGGTGAGGGTTTTGAAGCAACGGGCAACGGCAAAACTGATGTTGGCGCTTATACCGCCACACTCGCACCAGACAATAACCACAAGTGGAACTCAGGCGACAACGAAACCGGAACTCGCGATGTAGATTGGAACATAGCGCCGCTATCGGTTATTATCATCCCCAACGTTCAAAGCAAACAATTCGGCGATGCTGAAATCGAGATAACCGAACTCACCTACACAACATTCCCGGAAGAGCTACCTGAAAGCTGGGACCCGGAAGCGGTGACCTTAAAACGCGGAGAAAACAGCAGCGTTGGCGACTACCTTATTGAAATCGATGAAGACAACTCAAGCGACAATTACGTTGTAAATTTAGACCACGCCAATGCTTTCTTCTCAATCACGCGCATACCGATAGCAGTACCAACAGCGGCAACCAACCTTGTTTATACGGGCGGGTTTCAATCGGGTGTTGCGATGAGTGATGAATATGAGATAATAGACGGCGTTGCAATAGACGTCGACGATTACACGGCAACCATTACTCCCGGCGAAAATTACCAGTGGAATAGCGGCGCAGACAGAACCGCAGCGCGCGAAGTGTCGTGGAGCATAGCCAAACTTGTTGTGACAATCACCCCCGAATTGAAACAAAAGGAATATGGCGACGCCGACCCCGCGCTTACGTATATAACAGAACCTTTGGAATTGCCCGAAAGTTGGGGAACTTCCGTCATAACATTGAAACGCGCCGCAGGCGAAGCCGTTGGCACCTACCCAATCACAATCGACGAAGCCGCCACCGAATGGGGCGACAACTACGCCGTAGCCCTAAGCAACACCACCGTCTATTTCACAATAGCGCAAGCAAACACAACTTGCGACAAGTGCGAAGATCCGGATTGCGACGGTACATGCGATAACACGCCAATAATCGCAAAACCCCATACCCTATACCCCATACCCCATACCCCAGTTTATTACAACCTCCGCGGCGAACCCTTGGGCATCCAAAAACCAACCGTTCCGGGCGTGTACATTGAGAAACGCGGGAAATATACGCAAAGGATTATTGTACGCTGAGAATCGCCGTTTCTCGCAATGGGACACCCAACCCGAATTCATGCCTTGATCCGCATCCGCATGTAGAGACGCAATGCATTGCGTCTCTACGGCCAGAAAGATTCTAAAAGGCGAACCATTCTGCGTTATTTACCCAAAATCGCCGTTTTCCCATACCCCATACCCAACACCCTTCCCGCTTTGCATTTCGCTGGTGAATCGCCAAAGGCGAGTAATCATTAATTACTATATTATCCTTCTCAATGTCTAAAACAATAGCAATTTGCAATCAGAAAGGTGGTGTTGGCAAAACAACTACGGCTATCAATTTGGCCGCCTGTTTTGCTGTGCTTGAAAAAAAAACGCTCTTGATAGACATTGACCCGCAGGCAAATGCGAGCCAAGGTGTGGGCATAAATGAAGTTCAAGAAGAAGATATTTACGAAGCCCTTGTTTTGGCAGAAAATCCCGAAGAAGCTACCATTGAAAGCTTGCTGAGTTTTATAAAACCAATCACTACCGAATATAAACTGGAATATCTTAGCGTTTTACCCTCCAGCCCGGGGCTTGCAAAACTGGAAATTGAACTTGTGAATGCCATGAGCAGAGAACGCAGGTTGCAAAGAATTATCAAAGTACTGGAAAAAAATTACGAATATATTATTATAGATGCGCCGCCAAGTTTGAATTTGCTCACCATAAACACCCTCACGGCAGCAGATAGTGTTGTTATACCGGTTCAATGCGAATATTTTTCGCTTCAGGGAGTGGCTGAGCTTTTGAATACAATAAAACTGGTGCAAGGCAACTTAAATCCCGATTTGAAAATAGAAGGCGCACTGCTCACAATGCATTCCAGAAATTCGCTTTCAAAGCAAGTGGTTGAAGAGGTTCGCAAGAATTTTCCCGGAAAAGTTTTTGACGCAATAATTCCTCGCAATGTAAAACTGGCCGAAGCACCCTCTCATGGGAAACCCGTTGTGCTTTACGATATTCAATGCCCGGGCAGCCAAGCGTATATGAAACTGGCCGAAGAAATTTTGGAGACTGCCAATGGGTAATAAATTGGGAAGAGGATTGGGTGATATTTTGCGCGAACGTTCGGCAAATATTGAAAGCATTACAACAGAAAAACCTGGTGCTTCAACAAGAATATCTATTGAATTGATAGATGCAAACCCGTTTCAGCCACGCAAAACTTTTGACGAAGAACCTTTGCAAGAACTTGCGGAAAGCATAAAACTGCATGGAATTTTAGAGCCTGTTCTGCTCAGAAAAAATGCCGGACGCTACCAAATTGTGAGCGGAGAACGCAGAGTGCGTGCTGCAAAAATTGCCGGCTTAAGCGAGGTTGAATCACGTGTTTTTGACCTGCTCTCAGACAAAACAATGGCTGAATGGGCAATTATCGAAAACATCCAACGCGAAGACTTAAACCCAATAGAAACGGCAAATGCCTACCAGCAACTTTTAGATTCATACAGCTACACCCATGAAGATTTGGCCACACGCTTAAACAAATCCAGAGCGGCAATCACCAATTCTCTCCGGTTGCTTAAACTGCCCGAGCAAATTAAAAAATGGATTGGTGAAGGCAAGATTTCTGCGGGTGCGGCTCGTTCCCTGCTTTCTCCGAACATAAAAGACCCGGTAAAAGCGGCAAAAGAAATTATTGAAAAAGGACTCTCCGTTAGAGAGGCGGAGGTTCTTGCTCAAGAACCAAAAAATAAAGAAAGTAAAGAAGCGGCTCAGATAAGCCCTGATATGCAAAACTTTTTGAATCTTTTGCAAAGAGCTTTTGGAACAAAAATTACATGCAAAATGGGAAAAGAACCTCAAAAAGGAACTTTGATTATACCCTTTTCTTCTTACGATGATCTTACCCGCATTCAGCAGGCCATAAACGCATGAAAAAACTATATACCATACAGATAATTCCGGAAGATTCAACCAAAGCAAAAATATACCGGATCAAAAGAATTTGGCTTAAATTATTTTCATGGCTTGTTTGCGTTATCGCAATTTTGCTTTGCATATTTATATGGAAATTCACGGAAATAAACCTGCAGCTTGCAAACTCATGGAAACTCAAAGCAGACAACGAAAGGTTGATAAAACGACATGCGGAGTATGAAGCTGCACTTACCGACCTTGATTCGATTTACGCAATAGAGATTCAAATTCAGAATATTCTTGAGACTTATTTGGAAAATGATTCAAATAAAATTCATTCTATTTTAGAAAAAAATCGTTTAAAGCATATATCTTCTAAAAAGGTTCAGTTAGATTCGGACTTTGAGGCGGAAATAAATTTGAACAGGCAAAACTTGGATGTTTTTCCAAATATGCTTCCTGTTATGGGTGCAGTTATAAGCCGGGGTTATTCTGAGGAGCACAAGGCTTTGGATTTTGCAGCCGCCATGAACGAGCCTGTTTTTGCCACCGCAAGCGGCAAGGTTATTTTTGCCAGCGATAAGGGAGAGCTGGGGCTTGTAGTAGAAGTAGACCATGGTGGGATTATAACTCGCTATGCGCATTTGGCACGTTTTGCGGCAAAGAAAGGAGCCAGCGTGCGCAAGGGTGAGATTATTGGCTTTGTTGGCAACACAGGAAACTCAGACGGTGCTCATTTGCATTATGAGATTATTTTCAACGGCAGAAGCATGAACCCGGAATTGTTTTTTTAAGTGCGATTCCACGCCCTCAGCCCAAATAAGAGATAAATCGTTTGTTGAATTTGCTTTTAGGGTATTTTCATAAACTAAACTTTTCCAAAATCCGCAAATTTTCTTCCAGCCTTTTTTTCTCAATTTCCACCCTCGGTGGAATGCTGGCTAAATTTTCGCCGGGGAAAGGTTTTGTGTTTGCAACTTCCAAACAATAATCCATGCCTTCGCTGAAGTTTTTAGCGGCAACTTTTAGCCATGCAACCAAGTCTTTGTCGCCATTTGATTTTTCAACCTGCAACGCAAACCAGTCACCATACATTTCAACCTCTTTTGCAAACATATGAGGGCGTTCCGGAGGGGTCAAGTCTGCTATGCGACCATAGATGTGGTCTACCATTTCTTGCATTGAATAACTGCGGTTAAACCAGGCAACGTTTGGCCCGGGGCAAATTGATTGCGGAGCCTTTTCTGCCTTTTCTACATTCCAAAAAATCAAGCCGCTATTCCCAAGATGGTCGCAAATGCATTGCTTTTGCAAAACATTTTTTCGCATTTTTTCTTTTTGTTCTTCGCCGAACTCACTCTCTTCAATTTGCTTTAATTTACGCTCCTGATAAAAACGGCTCGCTTTGCAAACCGGTCTTTCACTGAACTCGGTATTGTTTTGCAAAAAGCCTTTTGTGCAAGGGCTTCCGGGTCTGCCAAGTTCTATTTGTTTCAAGTGCCATCTCTCCGAACCGGAATTTCGCAAATTGTTGATATATATATCAAGCGGGGAAGCATCGCTCATAAATAAATCTTTTGGCGTGGCTTTGGCAAGCTGTTCCCTTGTTTCTTCATCAACGGGAGAAACCTCAGGTACAAGCAAAAACGGAGTTCCCCAGCCGGTGCCGTCTATGCCGTAATATTGTGTCATTCTCAGGTCTTCGGCGTGAATACCTATGCCGCCTTGAACGGTGATTTTGGGGGGCGGAGCTTCTTTGAACTGATGCAACAGTTCACGTTGCTCACGAATTTCTTTCAATATGGTTGGGAGCAGAATTCCTTGGCTTGGAAAAGCGTGACCGCCGCAATTAAGCCCGGATTCAATTCTATATTCGCTAACTTCCAAACCTTTGCGTGCTAAAAATTTCCCTTGAATTAAAGCGGAACGAAAGTCCGAAGCCTTCACAATTATTCTCTTACTTATTTCACCGGCGGCATTTCTGTAAAATTCCTTGAACTGCGCCATGTAGTTGTAGAGGCTTTGGTTTATGCCTGCACTAAAGACTACCGCAGAATTTTTCAGCAAAGACATTGCATAACCTTTCAAAGCTGTTTTTGCATCCGAAAGTTCATCGTTGGGAGGCGTACGGTCTAGCTTTACCATTATGTTAACATCTATTGAACCTTCGACCATGCCTTGGTTGAGGGTTGTTTCAATTTCTTTTCTGGTTTCTTCGGGTGCATCTTTCATGCCCATAAGCTTTAGATAAAGAGTTCTGAGCGGGTGCCCGGTTGGCAGCATTTCAAAATATTTTGCTTTATCATTTTTCAAAAAAAACGGCTGATTTTTTATCGCTTCAAAACGTATTTTAACCACTTCTGCCAAAGTGTTCAAATAGGCGGTTATCCTTTTAGCCCTGCCATCAGGCTCTTTTTGCGAAATAGCTTCGTATTGCAGTTTGTATTCTTCTGCATAAATTTTGCGAAATCTTTCTAAAAGCAGGTCGTCTACCAAAGACACAACGGATGAAATTCCAAACGGAGCCACTCGTGCGGGCGTATCGGCAGTATAGGAGGTTCCCATTACAGGGACATGAAAAGTATGAGAAGCTACGAGCATATTTAAGGAATGTAGAAAAAAATAGTTAAGTGTTCCTTATTTTCTACATTGTTCCTATGAAACACTTCTTAATCTTTTTAGTTTTTATGGCAATATTTGCAAAAGCGGAGAATCCTGGGTTTGGGGCTAGAATAAACCAACTTGGCTATGGGCAGCAGGCAAAGAAAATCTTGATTTATAAAGACACAACAAATGCAGAGTCCGTTGAGTTTAGGGATTTGGCTAACGAGCAAATTGTTTTGACCGCCCCCCTGTCTCCGGCTGCCGTTTGGGAATTTAGCGGCGAGTCCGTACGCAAGGCTGATTTTTCTTCAATCACCAAGCCGGGGCTTTATGCTGCCTATATAGGCGAAAAAAGAATTTCAGACAACATATTTGTGCAAAATAATGTTTACGAAGATTTATTTAAAGCCGCCATAAAATGGTTTTATTACCAAAGAGCAGGAATGGCATTGGCCCCGGAATTTGCCGGCAAATGGGCGCGCGCAGCCGGGCATCCTGATACTGCAGTTTATTTTTACCCCGAAAGCGAAAAACCCGCAGACTGGAAAATAAGCAGCCCAAAGGGCTGGTATGATGCCGGTGATTATGGCAAATATATTGTGAATAGCGGAATTTCAGTTTTCACCTTGCTGGAATTTTACGAACATTTTGAAACGCAGCTCAAAAAAGTTTCGCTCAATATTCCGGAGAGCAAAAGCAAAACACCCGATATTTTAGAAGAGGTTCGCTGGAACTTGGACTGGATGCTTACAATGCAAGATCCCGCTGATGGCGGCGTTTATCATAAGCTTACAACAGCAAGGTTCTGTGGCCGTGTGATGCCGGATGCTGACATTGCCAAAAGATATGTGGTTATGAAAACAACCGCGGCTACATTTGATTTTGCGGCTGTTATGGCACAAGCCGCAAGGATTTATAAACCCTTTGATGCAAAGTTTTCGCAAACGGCATTGAATGCTGCAGAGAGAGCGTTTGACTGGGCAATTAAGAATCCTGTGACTTTGTTTAAGCAACCGGAAGGAATGAACACCGGGCAATATCACCATCAAGATGAAACCACTTTAGACGAGAGATTGTGGGCTGCAACGGAGCTTTTCATAAGCACAAAGAAAAAAGTTTATGCAGATGTAATAGACACCACTTCTTTTGCTTCGCGCGGTCCATGGTGGGGTGATGTGAATTTTCTTGCTGTTTACAGACTCTCCGATGCCAAAAACGGTTTCAAAAAAGATTTAACCAAGGCTGCCCAAGACACATTGTTAAAGTTAGCGAATCATCTTAAAAGCACAACAGAAAATTCTGCTTACAATTTGCCGATTGTTAAAGAGAATTTTGTTTGGGGTTCAAATTCTGTGGTTGCAAATAACGGCATTGTGCTTTTGCATGCATACTATTTAACAAAAGACAAAAGTTATTTGGACGCTGCTCAAAGAGCTTTGGATTATATTTTGGGAGCAAACCCGCTTGACATAAGTTATGTGACAGGGCACGGCAACAGAACCACCAAATTTCCGCACCACAGACCCTCCGATGCAGATGCAATATTCGAAGCCGTACCGGGTATGTTGGCCGGAGGCGCGCACGATGGAGGTCAGGATGTTGGTCCAAATCCATGGCAGTGCGAGGAGTACAGAAAACTTGGCAAACCGGCTTTGGGTTATATAGACGATTGGTGCAGTTATGCAAGCAACGAGGTTGCTATAAACTGGAATGCTCCGCTCGCATATTTGGCAGGCGCTCTGCATTATTTGAATAATGGGATAAGGCCCAAATGAAAAATAAAAACTCCGAGAGAATCAGGGCCGGTTATGTGGAGGGGACAGTTTCAATAATTGCCAATACGGTTTTGTTTGCGATAAAAATATATACGGGGATAGTGACCGGTTCTATTGCCTTGGTTGCAGACGCGTGGCATACATTGTCAGACTCTCTGAGTTCGATTGTTGTGGTTATTGCGGCCAAGCTTTCCGGCAAAAAATCTGATGCAGAGCACCCGTTTGGGCATGGGCGATGGGAGCAGATTGCGGCTTTGTTTGTTGCTTTTTTTCTTGCGGTAATTGCTTATGATTTTGCAAAAAGTTCAATAGAACGTTTTAATGCAAAACAGGAAGCTAATTTTGGAATGCTTGCAATAGTGGTCACAATTATTTCTATTGTCGCAAAAGAAGCGCTTGCGCAATATGCTTTAAATTTAGGCAAAAAAACCGGCAATTTGAGTGTTTCGGCAGATGGCTGGCACCATCGTTCAGATGCGCTTTCTTCGGTTGTAGTTTTAGTTGGTATTCTTTTTGCCTCACAGTTTTGGTGGATAGATAGCGCTTTGGGTATTATAATTTCTTTGGTGCTTTTTTATGCCGCTTACAAAATAGCCAAAGAGACTGTGGACAAGCTTTTGGGTGAGCGGCCGAGCAAGGAACTTATGGAAGAAATCACCGCTTCTATTGACAGTTTAAATTTAGGCGAACTCAACTTGCACCATATTCATATTCACAATTATGTAAACCATCATGAGTTAACAATGCACATTAGACTAGACGGGCAAATGAGCATTGAAGAAGGGCACAATGTAGCAACCCTTATAGAAAAAAAGATTGAAAGCGACTTTGGCATGGAAGCAACTGTGCACGTGGAGCCGAAGCGTTTTATTAGCGGTTAGTGGAAATTTCTACATTACTCCTAATGTCCCAAAAATATTTCAACATAGCCGGTCCTTGCCACCCAAACGCGCATTACATGCTTGACCCTTTGCGGAGCATTGGTAAAGAATTGGAAGATTTAATAGACCGAGGGCAATATTTTGTTATCCATGCAGCGCGGCAAAGCGGAAAAACAACCTTGCTAAAGGAGCTTACTCGCAAAATAAATACAGAAAGTAAATACCACGCTTTGTATTGTTCACTAGAAACATTGCAGGGAATTACAGAACCAAAAGATGGAATACCAGAAGTTGTAGAAAACATAAAAGCCGCATTAGATGACTATGACATGCCTGATAATTTTGCTATAAACGCAGACTACAGCAGCATTACCAATATACTAAGAATATCGCTTAATACATATTGCAAAATACTAAACAAACCTTTGGTGATATTTTTTGATGAAGCAGACTGCCTTAGTAATGGAACCTTGATTACTTTTTTAAGGCAGCTAAAGCTCGGCTATATAAACAGAAATGATTCCACCTTCGTCCACAGCGTTGCCCTTGTAGGAATGCGCAACATTCGAGACTATAAAGCAAAAATCAGAGAAGACAAAGAAACGCTTGGTAGCGCAAGCCCGTTTAACATAGTTACAAAAACCTTCAATTTAGGAAACTTCACAAAAGAAGATGTGGCAGCGCTTTACAACCAACATGTGCAACAAACAGGGCAAGTGTTTGAAACAACGGCGGTAGATTACATTTTCGAGCAAACTCAAGGCCAACCTTGGCTAGTGAATGCGATAGCGGTGGAGACAATTGAAATTCTGCGAAAAGATTATTCCAAGCCAATAACCGTAGAGCTTGCAAAGCAAGCAATTCACGACATAGTTTTGGCAAGAGGAACGCATTTTGATTCGCTTATGGAGCGACTGAAAGAGCCGCGTGTTCGCAGAATTATAGAGCCATTGATGCTTGGAGAAAGCTTTATAAATCGTGACTCCGATGATTTTTTATACACAAAAGATTTAGGGCTTATCAGAGAATCGGAAAACAAAGTTGTTATTCCCTCCAATCCTATTTATGCGGAGCTTATGGTGAGGGTTTTGAACAAAAACATTCAAGACGAGCTAACTTCCAGAAAAGAATACGATATTCCTAAATATCTTAAAGATGGCAAAATAGATATGAATTATCTTCTTGGCGAGTTCCAGATTTTTTGGCGTAAGAACAGCGAGATATACAGGGAACGTTTCAACAAGGCTATTTTTGACTATGTTGAAGCTGCCCCCCACTTGATATTGCAGGCTTTTTTGCAGCGTGTTATCAACAGCGGCGGTCATATTCACCGAGAGTTTGCGCTTGGCACAGGTCGCGCAGATTTGTGCATTGAGTATGGCGGTTATGATTATCCCATAGAGCTTAAGCTTTACGATGGTCCTTCCAGCCTAAGCGATGGTTTGGAGCAAATTGCCAAGTATATAGAGCGTTGTGGATGCAAGGAGGGCTGGCTTGTTATGTTTGAGCGTGATGTGAGCAAGAGCTGGGATGAGAAGATTTATATGCGTGAAGAGTTTGTTGACGGAAAAAAGATTACGGTGGTGGGGTGTTGAGGCTGGAAAAATGAAATTTATTTACTATATGAGGTAGGTGATAAAGCAGTTGCTGTAAACTCTGCCAAACTTGGATCCCTAGCTCCCATTAGCAAAATAACATCACCACTTTTCGCTGTTTTTAGCATTTCTTCAAGGCACTTTGCTCTGTCTGAAATAAAATTTGCATTACAGCCTTTTTGTTCTAAGGCCTCGGATAAAATGTTTGAATCAAAACTGCGGTCTGCTGTGCCGCCGGCATAAAATATTGAACTGAACCAAATTTTATCGCTCGGGCGCAAAGCTTTGGAAATTTCTTCTACAAAATCGTCTTTCAAAAACTTGGTGGGAGCAAAACCGTGTGGCTGAAACCATGCCAGCAACTTTCCTTTTGCAAAATCTTGGCAGGAGCGAATGCTTGCCGCAATTTTTGCAGGATTGTGAGCATAATCATCCACTAAAATCACTCCGTTTTTGAGCTTATAAATTTGGCTTCTGCGATAAATGCCTTCCCATGTTCCCAAAGCACTTGCGCATTCTTTTAAAGAAACCCCAATGGAAACGCAGGCGGCCACAGCGGCAAGGGCATTTTCTGCATTGTACTTGCCCGGCATTGGTAAATAAACATTTTCGCATTCGCCTTTGTAATGAATTTTAAATTCAGATGCAATTCCTTTTGCTGCGTAGTCAAAACCCTTAACAACGCAATCGTCGCACCACCCAAACTTGAAATTTCCAAACTTTGCAGCAAGGGGATGTGAACCGTTCACTATTAAAGTTTCGCGAACATTGCCTGCAAATTTTTCAAACATTTTTTCTAGTTCGTCTAATTCTTTGTGGTCTTTGTCTATATTTAAAATGATTCCGATTTTTGGGTTATATTTAACCAAAGTTCCATCGCTTTCATCAGCCTCTGCCACAAGCCATCCTGTGCCGGCAACAGCATTGCCTATTTTTCCCTGCTTTTCCAAAACGCTAAGTCCGGCCCCGCTTAAAAGGCTTGGGTCTTTTTTGCATTCATTGAGTATGTGCCAAATCAAACCTGTAACTGTGCTTTTTCCGCTTGTTCCGCTAACGGCTATGGTTTGGTTTTCCAGCATTATTTTTGCCAGCAGTTCGCTGCGGTGCATAATGGGAATGTTTAATTTTTGCGCAGCTTCCGTATCGGGATTCCCCGTTTCTATTGCCGTGCTGACAACAACTGCCGTTAAATTTTTATTTATTCCGCTTCCATCTTGCAAAAAGCATTTTACGCCGGCTTCTTCAAGCTGTTTTTTTACTTTTTCGCTCCCATCGCCAACAAAACAGCGGTCTGAGCCACCGCTTCCAAACCCTTATCCGGCCAAAAACTGAGCAAGCGCACTCATTCCAACACCAGCCACGCCAACAAAAAAATAATTATTCTTCAAATCACCACCAGCTTGCCGAGCGATAGTTTTCATTTAATCTCGGGTTTGCATGTTCCGAATTTTTTAGGATTGCTTCTTCAAATTCGCTGCGGAATTTTTGCAGATAACTTTGCACCGGAGCCGCTAAGGCTGCAGCAAGGGGGCACACCGTTGTGCCTGTGAAACCTTCGCAAAGGCTGTCTAAAAGTTCAATGTCTCCATCTTTGCCTTTGCCGCTTGCAATGTTGGAAATTATGCGCTGAACATAACCCGTTCCCTCTCTGCAAGGCGTGCATTGCCCGCAAGACTCATGTGCGTAAAATTTGCCGAGCGTGTTTAACATTTCCACGGCGCTGTGAGTATCGTTAAAGGGCATAACCGCTCCCGAGCCGAACATGGTTCCCATGGCGGCGAGGCTTTCATAATCCATGTTCGCCTTTTTGCATTCCTCAGCGGTTAAAACCGGAGTGGAAGAGCCGCCCGGTATGCAACCTTTCAAATTGCCTGTAATGCCGCCGCAATATTCTTCGCTTTCCAAAAGTTCCATTAAAGGGATGCCAATACGCGCCTCGTAAATACCTCTTTTTTTTACATCGCCGGAAACGCAAAACACCTTTGTGCCGCCCGCTTTGGGAGTTCCAAGCTTTAAATATTCTTCAGGACCATTTTCTAAAATCCATGGCAAAGACATTACTGTTTCAACATTATTAACACAAGTGGGCATATCCCACGCGCCGCTCACAGCCGGAAAAGGCGGTTTTAAACGAGGCTGGCCGCGCTTGCCCTCCAAGCTATTGATTAAAGCGGTCTCTTCGCCGCAAACATAAGCGCCGGCACCTCTGTGCACAGCGATATCCAAACTATATTTTGTTCCGCATATATTTTTTCCAAGAAAACCCGCTTTATAGGCTTCTCTAATGGCTTCGGCAAGGCTTTCTATGGCCGGCAAAAATTCACCGCGAACATATATGTATGCATTCCTTGCACCCAAAGCCCAACCTGCAATTATAATTCCTTCAATCAAACGATGAGGATCTTCCCTCATTAAATAGTGGTCTTTAAAAGTTCCCGGTTCACCTTCATCTGCATTTACAGCTATGTACACCGGCTTGTTGCCTCTTGGCACAAAACTCCATTTGAGACCTGTTGAAAAGCCTGCACCGCCTCTGCCTCTTAACCCGGAGCGTTGAACCAAGTCTATAAGTTCAAACTGCGAAAGGTCAAAAAGACGGCTTCCAATATTAGAATAACCGCCCAATTTTTTGTAAGCATCTATTTTTTGGGTTTTTTTTCCAAAATTTTGCGTGCAGACTTTCATGGAATTTACCAGTTTTCCCCTAAAACTTCAAAATAAGCTTGTGGGTGTAAACAGGCAGGACATAACTTTGGAGCAATTTCGGCTTCATGGAGAAAGCCGCAATTTATGCAACGCCAAACTATTTTGCCATCTTTTTTGAAGACTTTGCCGTCTTTCAAATTGTTGTACAAGTCACGATAGCGTTTTCCATGTTGTTTTTCTGCAACGCTTATCATGTCAAAGCAGGCGGCTATGTCGTTGAAACCTTCATCCCTTGCGATTTGCGCAAATTTAGGATAGATTTCTTTCCATTCCTCCTCTTCGCCATGTGCGGCTGCATCCAGGTTTTCCAATGTTGTGCAACTCATGCCAGCAGGGTAAGCTGCTGTGATTTCCACCGGACCACCTTGCAAAAAGCTCCAAAAGCGTTTTGCGTGTTCTTTTTCCTGGTTAGCGGTCTCTTCAAAAATAGAAGCGATTTGTACCAAACCTTCTTTTCTTGCGACCCCTGCCCAGAACGTATAGCGATTACGCGCTTGCGATTCGCCTGCAAAAGCGGTAAGCAGGTTTTTTTCCGTCTGCGTACCTTTGATGTCTTTTGACATACACTGTTCTCCTATAGAAAGGTTAGAGGGGGTAATATAGTAAAAATTTTTCAGGCAATATCCTTTTCTTTCAATTTATAAAGCTTGTCTCCTCTTCGCACTAATTCTTTGACCGGTATTGAAAAAACACTTGATTTTTGAACTTTATCCACGGTTTTTTCATTTTCTCTGAGCTCTGTAGCTTTTTGTTCCAGCACTCCTGTGGTTGGGCCTATTATGAGTATATCTTCGCCGGTGAGTAATTCTTCGCCGGTTTCAAATGTTATTTCTGCAACTTTTATTTTTGCAAAATAGTTTGTAACCTTGCCTATGTAGCTCTTAATTTGTGCGGCTTTTGTTCCATGAACCTCAGACCACTCGCCAAGCTTTGCTCCCAGGTAGTAGCCATCCCAAAAACCCCTGTTGAAAACGGTGCCCAATCTTTCTTTTAGATTTTTTGCTTCTTGTTCGCTCCAAGTTCCATTGAAATAATTATTTGCAGCTTGTTTGTAGCATTCAACCGTTGTTTTTACATATTCGGGTGCCCGCGCTCTGCCCTCAATTTTTAGCACGCTAACTCCAGCTTCTATAATTTTATCTAAAAATTCAATTGTGCATAAATCTTTTGGGGACATTATGTATTTATTGTCTATAACAAGTTCCGCATCGGTTTCCAAGTCGCGCGCTAAGTAACCTCGGCGGCAAATTTGGAAGCACTGGCCCCTGTTAGCGGAGTGGTTGTAATGGTGCAGGCTCAAATAGCATTTTCCCGAAGGTGCCAAGCAAAGCGCACCATGGCAAAAAATTTCAACCTTCACCAAATTCCCGGACGGTCCTTTTATTTGCCGTTTTTCAATTTCTTTAATTATATCTGCAACTTGAAAAATGCTCAATTCTCTGGCCAAAACCATAACATCGCAATAAGCGGAAAAAAAATCCACAGCTTCTATATTTGAAATATTCAATTGTGTTGAGGCATGAAGCTCAACGCCTATTTTACGTGCGTAATTTAGCACAGCCATATCTGAGGCTATTATTGCGTTTATTCCGTTTTGCGCCGCTGCCGTGACTATTCGCTGCATCTGTTCCACTTCGTTATCATAAATTATGGTATTTAGCGTTAAATGTGATTTTACATTTTTTTCTTTGCAAAGAGCGGTTATTTTTGCCAGGTCTTCCAAACTGAAATTGTTTGAATTCCGTGCTCTCATGTTCAAATTCTCAACACCAAAGTAAACGGAGTCTGCTTTGGCATTTAAAGCTGCCATAAGCGACTCATAGGAACCCGCAGGCGCCATTATTTCTATTTGGTTTGGCATTTAAGGTAAAAATAGAATAAAATTTTCTACATTTCGCTTATGAGTGCAGAAAATATAGAACCTACTGTAGAGCAAGTAGATGAAAACGGCGAAGTTATCGTTAAAGAGCTTGCAAAAGAATATCTCACAAAAGGAGCCTGGTCTACCGTTGCTTTTCTTTACCAAGAAAAAGACCGAGACGGAAATTTTGGTGAAAGCAAGGTTACGCTTAGACGCTACCAAAAAAGCGGCGGAGTGTATAAGCAACGCAGCAAATTTAATGTCAGCGGCAAAACACAGGCTGAGCAAATTATAGGTGTGTTTAAAAAATGGTATGAGTTGTAATTTTTTCTCAACCGAAACAAAAAAGTTTCCATGGCAAAAACGCTTTAAGCCTGTAGCCGAAGCTCTTTTGAAAAAAGAAAAAAAAAATGCATATGTAAACATCATTCTCTGCAACGATGTGAAGCTAAGGGAATTGAACAAAAAATATCGCAAACAAGACCGCGTGACCGATGTGCTCTCTTTTGTTTGGAATAGCGAACTTTTAGGTGAAATTTACATTGCCAAAGGTCAAGTTCAAAAACAAGCCCCCATTTACGGCAACACATATTACAAAGAACTAAAGCGAGTTTTGATACACGGTCTTTTGCATTTATGCGGCTACGACCACCGTAATAAAAATGAACGCAAAATTATGAGAGAACAAGAAGCGGCTTATTAAGCTTCACTTTTTCCCTATAATGGTGCTTTCAATAATAGCTGATTTGCTCTCCCTATTGGCTGCCGTATTCTTCCAGCTTGCGCCACAATGTGGTGCGGCTTATCCCTAGCTTTTCTGCAGTTAGGGATATATTTTTATACTTTTCAAACATTTTTATTATGTGGCGTCGCTCCAACTCCGCTAAAGATATGTCTTCGTCTTCAATTTTCGGTTCGCTTTGCTGCTTTCCGGTCGGCAACAGGTAACGAGCCTCTGGTACAGAGTAACTTGGGTGCAAAGTATCCGGCAAATCGTCTAAAGTTATCTCATCGCTTTCTGCCATCACCGTTGCATGTTCAATAATATTTTCCAATTCCCTTATATTGCCGGGATAGTTATAGCTTTTCAAAGCAACCTGAGCAGGCAGGCTTATGCTCCTTATTAATTTGCCGGTTTTGCTTTGATTTTTTATCACAAAATGTTTTATCAAATTGCTTATAACGGAGCGTCTTTCGCGCAGCGGGGGCAACTCAATGCAAAATGTGTTCAAGCGATAATACAAGTCTTCTCTGAAAGTTCCTTTTTTCACCTCTTCCAAAACATTGCGGTTAGTAGCGGCTATAATGCGAACATCAAGAGTTTTGCTCTCTGTTTCACCCACTCTGCGAATTTCCCTGTTCTGCAAAAATCTGAGGAGCTTGACTTGGGCCGCTTGCGAAAGTTCTGCAACTTCATCCAGAAAAATAGTTCCGCCGTCTGCGTCTTCAAACAGACCCTTTTTATCAATAGCTCCGGTAAAGGCTCCCTTGCGGCTGCCGAACAATTCACTCTCAACAATGTTTTCCGGAATGGCTCCGCAGTTCACGGCTAAAAAAGGCTCATCCGCTCTTTTACTCAAACGATGTAGCAAGTTAGCTGCAAATTCTTTTCCTGTACCGGATTCCCCCGTTATTAAAATTGTGCTTGTGGTAGGGGCTATTTTATAAATGGTTTTTAAAATTTTTCGCATTTCCGGAGTGCTGCCAAAAAGCTCTTCAAGAACTTGGCTCTCCATGAGTTGGTAATTCTTTTTGTTGCTCCGTTTTTGCAGGGCCTTTCTAACAATATTTTCGAGGCGAGACAACGCAACGGGTTTTAGCAAGTATTTGTTAGCCCCTCTTGCCAGCGAAGCTTCTGCTACAGGCACATTTTTTTGCTCGCACAAAACAAAAATTTCAATATCCGAATTGCAATCCTTTAAATAGGAAACGGTATCAAGCTCTGCAGCCCACAAAAAATCTGCGTTTAAAAAAGCAACCGAAACTTTGCCGCTTGCAGCCACGGAAATCATATCAGCGGTATTGGTCACAGCAGATACCGGAATTTCTGTTATAGACCAGGATTCTAGAATTTCATTTACGAATTTTTTATCGGGATCTGCAAGCAGAACTATCACTTTGAAATTCCTTTAACTTTTTCCTGTTTAAATATTGAGGTTATTATCTCTATGCACTGTTGCAAAATTCTTTCATTGAAATCTTTTTTTGCCAAATTCATATAGGACTCCGAATCCCCCTCTTTGTAAGCGAAATGTAAAATTTCTTCTTTTATGACTATAAAAGTTTTTCCGCTTTTGCGATCTTTTACAGCGTCTCCCAGTAGCTCAAGCTGCGGCATCCTGTGCACTAAATTGCGCACAAATTCTTTTTTGCTGTAATAACCTCTCAAATTCAATTTTGATAAAATTTCATAAGCTCTGTGCTCCACTCTGCGTAACACAAAAAGTGCATATTTGAGGTTCTCTTCGCTATACTCATATATTTCTTTTGTCACATAAAAGAATTGGGTGGTAGCATCGTCAAAAATCAAATCTGAGCGAAGTATGAAAGTTTCCTCGTTAAGTTCAAGCAGGTAAATCTTCTTTTTTTCTTCAGGTTCATGCATTTCACTGGAATAAAACAAGTTGCGCGCCTCGGATTCCCTTAAAAGAGCAAGCCTCTGCGACGCAATACCAACCATCAACCTTGTTTCAAACTCGCTCTTTTTCATATCTAACTAATTTAGAAATTTACATTTCTCGTCTTATTCTCTCTGCAAAAGAATCGCCACCTCCTGTTTTCCGCACTGGGACACCCAATTGAGGCAGCTATACCCATGATTACAGGCTCGACGCGACCGCCCTAATACGACGAACAATGTGGGGGAACTCCCATTCCCCCTCGCTGCAACCGCCTTACGTGGCAAAAGGGCGTTGACACGCAACGCCCCTACGGTGGCGGCGTTTTCCGCTCCCCCCAATGCGGGGACACCCCGCAACGCCCCGATTTTGGGCACCGTTGCACAAAATGCACAGCCACGTTGCAGGGCGACCGCAAGGGTGTCGCCCCTACAATTCAATCATTCGTGGCAAAACGATGCGAAAAAACGATGATGATACGGTCGTAGGGGCGACCCTTGCGGTCGCCCTGCCATGCCCAGCGACAACGATTAGGTAAATTTAGATGCGTTTGCCCTGCGAGTATTCCCAAGCGAGTAAATCAGTGTTTTCTATTTTTTATATTACCCCCATGGCACAAGAGCGTACATTGGTATCTTTTGATTGGGCAATAAAATATTTGCTTAAGAATAAGGCGGACTATGTTGTTTTAGAGGGCTTTTTAACTACTCTTTTGGGTAAAGAAATCAAAATCAAAAGTTTGCCGGATAGTGAAAGCGGCAAGAGATTGGCAGATGATAAAGTTAACAGGGTTGATGTGCTGGCAGAGGAAGAAGATGGTTCGCTGGTAATAGTGGAGTTGCAGTTTACCCCTGAGATAGATTATTTTCACCGTATGCTTTTTGGTTCCAGCAAGTCTATTATTGAGTATCTTGGCGAGGGCATGCCTTATTCAGAGGTGCGCAAGGTTTATTCTATCAACATAGTTTATTTTGATTTAGGCATAGGCAAGGATTATATTTATCATGGCACCACTACTTTTCGTGGTTTGCATTACAATGATGAGTTGGAGTTATCTCCAGCTCAAAGGACTGAGTTTGCGAGGCTTGAGATAAGGGATATTTATCCTGAGTATTATTTGTTGAAGGTTGATCGTTTTAGGGATGTAGTTAAGAGCAAGCTTGACGAGTGGATGTATTATTTGAA
>JAITUM010000217.1 GCA_031286305.1 Candidatus Fibrimonadaceae bacterium
TAAACATAGAGAGACAGATAGTTTGCCCTTTTGTCTCTTTTTAGATAATGATGGGGATAAAAGCATAGAGAATTACTATAGAAAATTAAAAAAGAGGTTTGGTGATTCTTAAGGCACACCGTTCCCGCCCGGGAATGCTTACTCCTGTGATGCTGCCCGTGAGCGGCAGCTCCATTTGGTTGCGCAAACAAGAGCCAGATACGCCTATCGTCAATTTTATTTGACTCTACAGACTTTTATTTTTTATATGCTCCAATTTGTTTTTTGCTAATTGAATTGCTTTGGTTAATTTTTCTTCCAAAAGTTCTTTAGGCGGCAATTCTGTTAAGTATTCGGCGATGCGAATGCCGGATTTATCAAGCTCTAAAAGCTCCACTAGCTCTTGCTTTTTTCCCGAACACAAGATTAAGCCAATCGGAGCTTTTTCGCCGGCAACAGATTCATGCTTTTTTAAATAACGCAAATATACCTCCATTTGCGCTTTGTATTCCGGCTTGAATTCCCCTAGCTTTAGTTCAATAGCAACAAGCCGTTTTAGACGACGGTGAAAAAATAAAAGATCAAGATAGTAGTCGTCATTGTCTATTGTGATTCTTTTTTGACGACTTAAAAAAGCGAAGTCTGTCCCAAGTTCAATAATAAATTGTTGTAGTTCGGCTAAAATTGCATTTTCTAAATCATTTTCCGAAAATAAATTTTTTAAACCAAGAAAATCTAAAAAATATGGATCTTTAAAAACCATGTCCGGTGTTAATTTATTTTCTTTTGAGAGCAATGATAAATCATGCTTTATGGTCAATTCAGGCTTTTTGCTAATTGCGGTGCGTTCATATAGCATGGAATCAATCCGCTCTCTTAAGGTTCTAACGCTCCAATGTTCCATTTTGCACATTTCGATGTAAAAGTCGCGTTTTAAGGAATCTTCTATTGGAATTATAGTGCGAATATGAGACCATGTCAATTGGTTACACACTGTGTAACCAATTCGCTCATCTGTAAATATTTTGGCAAACCACATGCATTGCTTTAATTGTTGCTTGCTCCATCCCTTTCCGTATTCCTTCGTTAATTGTTCTGCCAAGCTCGCTACTATCTGCTTGCCGTATTCTGCTCTTTCGTTTTTCAAAACATCATTATTTATTCGCTTGCCAATATTCCAGTATAGTAGGCTTAATTCTGCATTGACATTTGCTGCTACTCTTTGCTTAGCAGACTCTATTAGAGTGCGAATTTCAGATAGCAAGGAAATATTTACTGATTTTGACTTGGACATTTTGGAACCTTCATCTGTAATATAGAAATTAGGATAAATCAGGCGTTTGTTTCATAGCCCTTCTAACTTCCCACAAAACTCCCACATCGGCTTTGTCTCTATTTTTTTTCATTACGAATATAAGCATCCTTTTGATTAAATGTCAAAACAACGCCGTTATCGCTGTTGAAAAAATCCAAGGCTTCATTTAGCCCGTTAATTTCTCGTTTGGAATTTTCCGGCGTATGCTCATAACACACCTGCACGGCTAACTCAAACTTGTTATTTTTGAAAACAACAAAATCAACATTTATTTAAAAAAGCCCTTGACAAACCTTTTTATTTTATATATTTGCAAGCATGAAAGTTGTAGTTTCAACATATTGGAGTTAAAGATGAAAAAAACAATAATGATGGTATTTCTGCTTTGCACAATTGTTTTTGCGCAGCAAAAGGGTACTTTTACCGACCCAAGAGACAAGAAAACTTATAAAACCGTAAAAATAGGTGAGCAAACTTGGATGGCTCAAAACCTTGACTATCACGGCGAAGATGGTTTTTTTGGCTTGTGCTATGGAGACGAACCAAAAAAGAAAAGAAAACCCAAATTAAATTGCAAGAACTACGGAAGGTTATATGACTGGAAGGAGGCTATGGAAGCTTGTCCTGCTGGTTGGCATTTGCCTAGCAATAAAGAATGGCAAATTCTTGTTGATTTTGCTGGTGGTGATAAAGTTGCTGGTAAGAAGCTAAAGTCCAAAAGTGGTTGGGCAAAGTACGACTTTTCTGGAAAAAATCCAATGTTTAAAAAGTGTAAATTTGAAATAATAGACGATCGAGGTCGGGTTACAGGGATTGAGGATTACTGCGCAACAGATGAGTATGGCTTTTCAGCTTTTCCTGGCTACGTCAAAGGTATTACCGGCAACTGGTGGAGTGCTACGGAGAATGGTGACGATGCTGACCGTGCTTATGGTTGGGGAACGAGTTACCAACACATTGACTTGCGCAGAGCCCCCTACTTTAAGTCGCCCATACTATTGCTTTCTGTCCGTTGTTTGCAGGATTAAGTGTGCCAGTGATTTTTTGGCGTGTGCAAAATATATAAAAGGAGTTTTTAAATGAACATATTCAAAGTATTAGCGTCTGCTAAAAAAAGTTTCTCAGAAGAGCAAGCCTCTGCTCTAATTGCTTGGTTGTTAAACCCTTACATGGAACATGGACTTGGGTTTGCTTTTTTGAATAAATTTTTACAAAAAATTGATTCAGAAAATAAAATCATGAAAGATTTGAGTAATTCTTTACAGCCTATTCTCAGAAGTGAAAAAACAAATAATTTAGAATTTAGTTCAGATATAGAATTCTATGTTGAACAACCACCATCATTCATAGACATAGTTATTTTTATCAATGATATTCTGATTTCTATTGAAAATAAAATATATAATGAGTCAGCAAATGACAAGGGGCAACTCGTTCGTCAATATGAAGGATTAAAGAAAAAATATGGTGAAGAATATAAAATTGTCATTGTTTTCTTAGTACCTGATTCAGAGCATAAGTTAATAATAGAAGAATTTGAAGAATTAAAAGTAAGAGATCCTGACATACCGATAATGATTACTTGGGATGATGTATGTGATATAATACAGAAAATTCTCAATGAAGAGCAAAAATGTGAAATACCTCCAATAAATGAATATCTTCGCCATACATTGAAAGCACTATCATATTTTATTCAAGATGGTTTTGAAGGTTATTATTACGAAACAACAAAAAATTATGGTAAAAATCCTCTTGCAGCGGGATGGAAAACATTAGATGAAATAAAGCGGAATGAAAATATAAAATACATTGGGATAAATAAGGGGATTACTGGTTTACTGTCATTAAGAGATACAGACCTAGAAAAAAATACATTTCAATATACTGAAGATACCAAACAGCCAAATTAGAAATGGTTAAAAAGAGAATTGTTTCTTAAATTATGCGGTTATATTAAAGTAAACAGATATGATGATCTTAGTTGGATTGGTGAGTTAAAGTCTTCTTTGCCAGCTGATGTAATATATAATATTGCTAAAAATACAAGCTCTTTTTTTTACATTGGAATTAAAGGTGGCGCTCAGGCTTTATCAAGTATGGTGGAATCTAGCATCATTGAAAAGAAAAAATGGTCTGTAAGTTTGAAGCCGGCAAATTCACAATGGATAAAAAATGATGAGTTTATTCGAATTATAGAAAGTAAAAACTACAACTTTCTTCCTGTCTAAAAACGATTCTTTATCTATACTGAAATCGGTGTAAATAACATTCACAGGCACTCCGTTCCCGCCCAGGAATGCTTACTCCTGTGATGCTGTCCGTGAGCGGTAGCCCCATTTAGTTGCGCAAACAAGTACTAAACTAACTTTTTCTATATTTTCTTTCACGTTAAATAAAAATCGGATGTCAAAGCTGTGGCTGTTAAAAAAAGTGAATTGTATTCAAGCCTTTGGGCAAGCTGTGACAGCTTGCGTGGCGGCATGGATAGCTCGCAATACAAGGACTATATACTAACCCTCTTATTCGTAAAATACGTCTCAGACAAGTCCACCGGCAGCCCTTATGACGATGTTGTTGTTCCTAAAGGCGGCAGCTTTGATGATATGCTTAAGCTGATTGGCAACAAACATATTGGCGAGGAAATGGATAAAATTATCGGCAAGCTCGCTGTAGCAAACAATCTTCGAGGGGTTATTGATAATGCGCATTTCAACGATGAAGATAAACTTGGCAAGGGTAAGGAAATGATCGATAAACTTAGCGAGCTGCTAGGTATATTTCGCGATCAAATGCCGGATTTTAGTAAAAATCGTGCAGATGGAGATGACATTATCGGTGATGCTTATGAATACCTTATGCGGAACTTTGCCACTGAAAGCGGTAAAAGCAAAGGACAGTTTTATACCCCTGCCGAGGTGTCGCGCATACTTGCAAAAGTAGTTGGGATAGAATATGCTAAACCAAGTGCCACCTTGTATGACCCAGCTTGTGGCTCAGGCTCCCTCCTAATCCGTGCCGCCGAAATAGCTCCAAAAAACGTATCTATATATGGACAGGAAAAAGAAGGTACTACTGCAGGTCTAGCTCGAATGAACCTTGTTCTGCACAACCGAACAACCGCTGAAATTAAAGGTGGTTACAGCACATTTTCTGATCCGCAGTGTAAAAATTCTAAAGATGATGAACTCAGACAGTTTGATTTTGCCGTAGCTAATCCTCCCTTTTCAGACAAGAACTGGACACATGGTTTGAAAGAATACGGACGTTTTGATGGATACGGTGACCGCCCGCCACAGAAAAATGGTGATTTCGCTTGGTTGCTCCACATTATTAAATCGTTAAAGCGTAACGGAAAGGCAGCGGTTATCCTTCCTCATGGCGTATTGTTTCGAGGTAATGCTGAGGCAACTATACGTAAGTCGCTTATAGACCTAGGCTATATCAAAGGAATCATCGGCTTGCCTGCGAATCTGTTTTACGGTACGGGCATACCTGCTTGCATTATCGTTATTGACAAAGAAAACCACGATGAACGTGATGGTATTTTTATGATTGATGCGAGTCGTGATTTTATCAAAGACGGAAACAAAAATCGCCTACGTGAACGTGATGTTTATAAAATTACAACTGTATTTAATCAGCAGATTGAACTGCCAAAGTTTTCTCGCTTTGTGCCTAATAGCGAGATAAAAAAGAAGAACGCTTATAATCTTAATATTCCTCGTTACATAGACAGCAGCGTGATTGAAGACTTGCAGAATATTGATGGACATTTAAATGGTGGTATCCCGAGTGCTGATGTTGATAGTTTGTCCATTTATTGGCAGACTTTTCCAAAATTAAAAACGTCATTGTTCAAGCCTTTACGTAAAGGATTTTATTCTATTGCAGTAGAGAAAGATGCTGTTCGTGATACGATTTATAATAATGCAAATTTTTCTGCATACGCTGATAAAGTTGAAACAGCCTTTGAAAATTGGAAAGCCAGTGTTGATAGTAAACTTCGTGCCATAAGCAACAGAACTAAACCGAAACTTCTGATTGCTGAAATTGCTGAGCATATTTTGGAGGAATATGAATCTGTTACGTTGGTTGACAAGTACGATGTTTACGAGGTTTTATTGTCTTATTGGAATGAGGTGATGTCTGATGATTTGTATTTGTTAGTTCAAGATGGTTATAAGGCTATTCGTGAGATAGAAGTGTTCAGCAAGACGAGCACTAAGAAGAAAAAAGATGGTCTTGAGGAAACAAAAACTACTGAAACCGGATGGGACGGCAAACTTGTGCCAAAATCCCTTGTGATAGAGATGTTTTTCTCAGCAGAACAAAAAGCAATTGAAGCGGCGGAGCTTGTTGTTGAGAGAAAGCAGGCGGAATTGGATGAACTTCTTGAGATTGATGAAGCGTTAGAAGAGCATGAAGTGCCACAAGATATTGCTATTCCAGTTTTGAGAAAAGAAATTAAGGCGAAGAATAAGTTGATTAAAGATTTAAAAGCAGCTCTTGACAAAAAAGTTCGTGAGCAATATGCCGAACTAACAAACGATCAATGTTTGGAGCTGTTGCTTGAACGTAAATGGTATCGTGCTCTTGTGAACGGAGTATTTGCATTGTACAAGGCAATGTGTCATCGTATAGCTGAGAGAGTAGTGGAGCTTACTGAGCGCTATGAACAAACTCTACCGGAACTTGAAAGCGATGTCGTAAAACTTGAAAAGAAAGTGAAATCTCATTTGAAAAAGATGGGGTTTGTATGGTAACGAATTGGGTTGAAAAATCGCTTGGTGAATTATTTGATATTTCAGGTGGGTTGTCGGCCTCGAGGGAACAATTATCAGTTGTTGGAACTCCATATCTTCATTACGGTGATATTCATGGTTCGAAGAAATCTTTCGTTGATGTTTGCATTGACGAGAGAATACCATGTCTTGATGTTCCTCTAAATAAGGTATCAAAAGGTTCTTTACTTCAAGATGGTGATGTTGTTTTTGTTGATGCTTCAGAGGATGACGAAGGAACAAGCCGTCATGTCGTTATACGAAATATGGATAACAAGCCTTTTATTTCAGGTTTACATACCATTGTAGCCAAAGCTAAAACCAATGAGCTAGATAATAAGTATAAAGAGTATTGTTTTCAAACCGAAGCGGTAAAGGCACAGTTTAAGCTTTTTGCTGTAGGTACAAAAGTAACGGGCGTAAACAAAACTTCAATAAAGAATATAAAAATATTTTTTCCAGCTTCTCTCGCTGAACAACAAGCCATAGCTACTGCATTATCAGACACAGACGAACTCATCATAGCACTTGAAAAACTAATCGCCAAGAAACGTGCCGTCAAACAGGGGGCAATGCAGGAACTGCTCACTGGCAAACGACGGTTGCCTGGATTTAGTGGGAAGTGGGTGGAGAAAAAAATAAATGAATTAGCAGAGATAGTTAGCGGCGGAACTCCGAAAACATCCGTTAGTGAATACTGGAATGGAAATATAATATGGGTTGTGCCTACCGATATTACAAAACAATGTCAAAAATATTTAACCTCATCAGAACGTATGATAACTGAACTTGGGTTGTCACAGAGTGCAGCTGTATTATTGCCAACTGGAACAATTTTACTTTGTTCTCGGGCTACCGTCGGTGAATTGACTATTGCCATGCAGCCAACTACAACGAATCAGGGTTTTAAAAATCTTATTTGTTTTACTGAAACAGACAATGAATTTTTGTATTACGCTATCCAGCCACTGAAAGCAAAAATAATAGAAAAAGCATCAGGTTCGACATTTTTAGAAATATCAAAAACTGCACTGGGTGAAATAGAGATTTCCGTTCCACCAACAAAAAAAGAACAAACCGCTATCGCTTCAATCCTCTCCGATATGGACTCAGAGATTGACGTGCTGGTAGCAAAATTAACTAAGCTCAAAGCAATCAAACAGGGCATGATGTCAGAACTGCTAACGGGTAGAATACGATTAATGGAACAGAAGGCACTTACCGTCCCATTGCTAAAAATTGTAGAATCAACTGAACAAAAACCAGCGGCAGAAAAAAAGAAACAGTCTGCTAACGTGCATTTTAAACGAAGCGTCTGGGCAGCAGAGATTGCCGATAGACTCTATGGAGAACCTACTTTTGGTCATGTCAAGATGGAAAAAATGATTTTTTTAACAGAAAATATGTGTAATGTAGATATCGGCTCAAATTATCATCGTGATGTAGCGGGACCATATGACAATCGTGCAATACGTTCAATTGATAGCCAATTAAGGCAGCAAAAGTGGTTTGAGCTAGTGCGCGGTGACAAAGGCTATCGTTATATTCCATTGAGCAAGAGAGGGGGACATAAAGAATATTTCAATAGATACTATTCAAATGTACTTCCTATTTTTGATAAAATAATAAATATGTTCCGAACATGGAATACTGAGCGTTGCGAAATAGTTGCAACTTTATACAGTGCTTGGAAAGATTTGGAAAATTTAAAGCAGGAATATACAGACGAAGATATAATATATGAAGTGTTAAATAATTGGAATAAGTCAAAAAATCGTATTGAAAAAGAACGTTGGCAGAAAGCGTTGAATTGGATGCGTGAAAATGGCTTTTCTCCCATAAAAGAGGAGAGTAACTGAACAATGAGTAAACCGGAAAACAGTATTATTCTTTACCAAGATGAAAATGGCATTACCAACATTTCCGTGTGTTTTTCAGATGAGGATTTATGGCTAACTCAGCTTCAAATTGCTGAAATCTATGGCACAACGCAGCAAAACGTAGATCAGCATATCAAAAATATATATGCCGATGAAGAATTGCTCCCAAAGTCAACTTACAAGAAATTCTTGTTAGTTCGAACCGAAGGCAAACGGCAGGTTGAACGGAACATCGACCACTATAACCTTGATATGATAATTGCTATTGGTTATCGGGTACAATCTCAAATAGCAACTCGTTTTCGCCGCTGGGCAACACAACGGCTGCATGAATACATACAAAAAGGCTTTGCTATGGACGATGAACGTTTAAAGCAAGGCGGAAATAGGTATTTTCGCGAATTACTTCAACGAATTCGAGACATTAGATCATCCGAACGCAATTTCTATCAGCAAGTTACAGATATTTACGCTACCTCAATTGACTATGATCCGCGCTCAGATATGACAAAAAAATTTTTTGCCACAGTTCAGAACAAGCTGCATTTTGCAGTACATTCACATACGGCTGCAGAACTTATACACTATCGCGTGGGCAGTGATAAACCGCTGGTTGGTATGACCAATTTCAAAGGAGACTATATTACCAAGGATGATGTAAAAATCGCTAAGAATTATTTATCGGAGATTGAGCTTACTAGATTGAATTTGCTCGTTTCCCAGTTTCTAGAATTTGCAGAATTTCAAGCATTAGAGCAGCAGCCAATGACAATGGCTGACTGGATTGATTCGCTTGACAAACAAATAACTGCGGTTAGACGTGAAGTATTGCGAGGAACGGGGCGAATTTCTCACAAGCAAGCCATTGAAAAAGCAGAAAAAGAATTTGAAATCTATCGCGAAAAGGAAATGAAACTACTTGAAAGTGACTTTGACCGTGCTGTTAAAAAACTTGCTAAAATAAATCCACCGAAAAATGAGGGCAATGATAATGCCGAAAATAAATGAAAGTGAACGAATTATACAAAACCATGTAGTACAGTTTTTCCAAAAAAAAATTGATTATGTCTATTACGGCAATATGCACAATCAAATTAATGCCAATATAATAACGGATAAACTAACAGCATCCCTTATAAAACGTGGTTACAGCACAAGCCTTACTGAAAAGGCAATTGATGAACTTATACGCACTGCTGGAAACTTGCAACAAGGGTTATATAAGGCTAATCAGGAAGTATATTCGCTTCTCAAATACGGCGCAAAGGTCAAAGAAAATCCTGGCGAATCTGAAAAAACAGTTTTTTTCATCGACTGGGAGCATTCACACAACAATGAATTCGCTTTTGCAGAGGAAGTCACAATTAAAAATAACAGCGAACGTCGTCCTGACATTGTCGTTTACATAAACGGTATTGCCATTGCAGTTATTGAATTAAAAAAATCTACTGTTTCGGTATTGCAAGGTATACGGCAAAACATTTCCAATCAAAACGAACTTTTCAACAAACCATTTTTTACTACTATTCAGTTTGTAATGGCAGGCAATAGTAGTGAGGGCTTGCGTTACGGTACAATTGAAACAAAAGAGAAGTATTATCTTGAATGGAAAAATGATACTGTTAATACAGAAACACAACCCCTTGATAATGTATCGCTTGACATTTTTGACAAGTGCAAATCATTGTCGGGTGATAAACTTGACTGGCAATTATATTCAATGTTCCACAAGCGACGCCTCCTTGATTTAATGCACAATTTTATTGCGTTTGATAAAGGCATCAAAAAAATGTGTCGCCACAATCAATTTTTTGGCGTTAAAAAGGCTCAGTTGAAACTCGGTAAAAAACAGGGCGGTATTATTTGGCACACTCAAGGCAGCGGCAAGACATTAACGATGGTATGGTTATCCAAATGGATTTTAGCAAGCAATCCTAACGCTCGCGTTCTGATAGTGACCGACCGCGAAGAACTAGATGCTCAAATTCAAAAGGTTTATAAGGGAGTAAATGAAAGTATCATTCCGACAAAGTCATGCGCCGATTTAATTGACAAGTTAAATGTATCGCAGAATCGACTTATTTGTTCTTTAATCCATAAATTTGGTAAACGCGGCGAAGTATCTGACCTTGATTATGAAGAATTTATTAAAGACTTATATAAATCATTACCAAAAAATTTCGTAGCAAAGGGTGAGTTTGTCGTATTTGTTGACGAATGCCACAGAACACAGTCTGGCAAACTCCATAAAGCAATGAAAGCCATATTGCCAAATGCGATATTTATAGGCTTTACAGGTACGCCACTCCTTGTAAAAGATAAGGCAACTAGCATTGAAACTTTCGGCGAGTATATTCACACTTATAAATATGATGAAGCTGTTGCAGATGGCGTTGTTCTTGATTTACGATACGAAGCCCGAGATATTGAACAAGTAATTACTGCACAGGATAAGATTGATGCATACTTCGATGCAAAAACTCGTGGATTAAATGATTCAACAAAAGCTAAACTCAAGTCCAAGTGGGCAAATATGCAAAATGTGTACAGTGCTCGTAAACGCCTTGAGGTTATCGCCGAGGATATTATCTCCGACTTTGATACAAAAGCTCGCCTCGCTGATGGTAATGGCAATGCGATGCTTGTGGCTGACTCAATTTACTCTGCTTGCAAGTATTACAAAATTTTCGAATCGCTTGGATTCAAACAATGTGCTATTATTACATCATTTGTGCCGCTTGAAAGTAATTTGCGCATTGCTGCTGAAGACACAGAAGAATTTGCGAAATATGATATTTATAAGGAGATGCTGAACGGTCAAAAAATAGAAGATTTTGAAACAGAGGTAAAACGTAAGTTTATAGAAGAACCGGCACAAATGAAATTACTTGTTGTCGTTGATAAACTGCTAACGGGTTTTGATGCTCCGCCTTGTACTTACCTCTATATTGATAAATCAATGCAAAACCACGGACTGTTCCAAGCCATCTGTCGTGTGAATCGTCTTGATGGGGAAGGAAAAGATTTTGGTCATATTGTAGATTACAAGCAATTATTCGACAACTTGGCGAATGCTCTTAACAAGTACACATCCGGTGCATTTGAGGGCTATGATGCTGAGGATATTAAAGGTTTAATTAAAGATCGTCTCAATGAAGCGAAAAAATACCTTGATTTAACATTGGAAGAACTTGATGACCTCTGTGGCGGCGTTTCTGCTCCACGCAACGAGATTAATTATATCCATTACTTCTGTGGTGAAAATGGTGTGGGCGGTATTGATGACGAGTCTTGTTCCCGTAGCCGCGAGAAATTGTATAGACTTGTAAATCGTCTTATCCGCGCTTATTCTGAAATCAAGGGTGATATGGATAACGCAGGATATACTGCTTCTGAGCAGGTTGATATTGATAAGAAGGTCGCATTTTATACCGCCCTCAAAGAAGTTATCGGCAATACCAGCGGCGATTTTATTGATTTAAAATCGTATGAATCAGATATGCGTCGTCTTATAGACACATATATACGAGCTGAAGATAGTCGTGAAATTGGCAAGTTTGATGACCTTACTCTGCTAGATTTTGTTTCGGCTCAGGGAGAAAAACTTGATGGCAATAGCAAGGAGGCTGCTGCCGAGGCAATTGAAAATAACATCCGTAAAAAGATTGTTGAGAAAATTCTAATTAATCCGAAATATTATGAAAAAATGTCGACTATACTTGACGAACTGATCAAAGCTCGTCGTGAAGGTGCAATTGCTTACGAAAAACTATTGGAAAAGTATATTGAGTTGGTAAAAAATGCTGAAACCCCTGAAAATAATCTACGCTATCCTGAAAGCATACGGCGTAGCAGAGCATTACAAGCATTCTATGACAATTGTGGTGAAGACGAAACTTTGGCAATCGCCCTTGACAATGCTGTCCGTGAAAGTAAAGAAGAGGATTTTCGGTTCAACCCTTTTAAAGTAAAACGCATAAAAGCAGCTTTACAGGTTATTCTAACGGATATAAACGAAGTTGAAAGAGTTTACAATCTTGTTGAAGCACAAGAGGAATATTAAATTATGTTAAATATTTCAGGCATACCGATTGAAGTGTATAAAAAAAATATAAAAAACATGCATCTTTACGTTAGGCCGCCGAATGGCAACGTGACGGTATCTGCTCCTTTTACCATGAGCGATAATGCAATAGAACGTTTTATAAGAACTAAGGTCAGCTGGATAAAGAAGCAGGTTGGTAAGTTTAACAATCAACTGCGTCAATCGGAGCGGGAATATGTATCAGGTGAAACTCTGTATGTTTGGGGCAAGCAGTATTACCTCCAAATTAAATACGGCAACAAAAATTTACTTGCGCTAACTGGTGACAAGGCAATGTTAACCATCCGTAAAGAAAGCACTGCTGAACAACATGAAAAATTTATTCGTGAATGGTATCGGAGCTTGCTTAAAGTTGAGATAGCACAAGTATTGCCAAAATGGGAGAAGAAAACTGGCTTGAAAGTCACGAGTTGGCAGACAAAGTATATGATCACCCGTTGGGGAACATGCAACAAAAAAACAGGCAAGATATGGTTGAATTTGCAACTGGCTAAGAAAACCCCGGAGTGCCTTGAGTATATTATATTGCACGAACTCATTCATCTAATTGAAAAAAAACACAACGAACGCTTTGTTTTGCTAATGGATAAGTATATGCCAATGTGGAGAGAGGTTAAAGTTACGTTGAATGATCAGACGTTGGATTATATGGAGTAAATTCCTTACCTACTCTTCCAATTCACAACACTTTCCATCGCTCCGTGGACCGAACATTTGGGGCAACCATTATTTTAGTTACGCAAACAAAAGCCAGATACGCCCTTCTATACATCCCCAATAACGCCGTTACTTTCCCCCCAACTTCTCCATAAACTGACTCATTATTTCCATCATCACTTTTCTAGTCTTGTAAGTAGCTCTGTATTGATTTAACTTGCCGCAATAAAATCACTTGAACCAACCATAGCAGACA
>JAITUM010000252.1 GCA_031286305.1 Candidatus Fibrimonadaceae bacterium
ATCCACATCCACAATTGGATGCGCTAACTTTTTCTCTAGAAATACATTGAGCATCACAATGAGCGGCTCTTTGTCTTTTTCATTGGCGAATGTTTTTTTGAATGGCATATCCACCGTTAAATCGGCATAATATCCTGCGTCAGCTTCTGCATTAACATCAGCATCCTTATCTTTTTCGGCCATAGCTGGTTCTCCTGTTTTTGTGTTACTCCTTAGACGAAAAAAGCGGGAAAAAAAATATGAAAAGTGTAAGAAAAAAGCAAAATGCAACTACCTGTTGTCGTTTGCGATGTTTTTGGGTTAATTTCGTCGTTTTTTTTGAAAAAAAACATGGCGTTGCGGTATAGGAGGCACTAACTGGTATGTTTGCATTGCCAAATAACGGCTTAAGTTAATGCCTATGCCGCATTGGGGGTAGCGGAAAACGCGGCCGCGTCACGCGGCCATGGCGGTTGCAGCGAGGGGGAATTTACCCGCGCTTTGCACGGTTCACCAGCGAAATGTAAAGCGGAAAGGGAGTGTTCCCCCGTATTTAAAAATAAGATGCGTTTGCCCTGTACTCCCAATCGGAGAAGTCAGGGTTAATCTTAGTATTTACTATATTTCCACTATGATTGACGGGAAAACTGGAATCTTGGGGGTGTTTGGGTGTCCAATTGAGCATACTAAGTCTCCGGCTATTCACAATGCGTTGTTGAAAGATTGTGGAATAAATGCGACTTATTTGGCCTTGCCTGCAGAAAAACACAATTTTGCTGGGGCTATTGCGGGTTTTAGAGCCATGGGTTTTGCGGGAGCAAATGTTACTATCCCATTTAAAGAACAGGTAATTCCCCTTTTGGACTATGTTTCACCGGTATCAAAAGCCACAAACAGTGTAAATACGCTTTACTGGGAACAGGGAAAACTCTGCGGAACCAGCACAGACGGTTTAGGGGCGCTTAGGGCTTTGGAAACAGCAGGGATAAATATAAAAGGCAAAAACATTGCCTTGCTTGGTAGTGGCGGCGCGGCAAAAGCTTTGGCTTATGCTTTTTTGGAGGATGCCAGAGCAGCGAGCTTGAAAATTTTTACCATAGAACCGGAAAATTGGAACTTACAGCTCAAAAATTTGAGCTTGCATAATTTTGATGAAGTGAGAAAATATAGGGATGAAATAGATTTGCTTTGCAATGCAACACCGCTTGGTATGCATCCGAACGAAAATCAAAGCCCTGTTGCTCAATCTGTTTTAACAAATGCTATGGCAGTTTTTGATATTGTATATAATCCGCTTGAAACCAAACTTTTAAAAGAAGCTAAAGAAGTTGGTTGCAAAACTTTGGGTGGAATAGGAATGCTAATTTACCAGGGGCTGGAAAGTTTTAAACTATGGTTTCCGAATTCAAACCCCAGTCCAAAAATTGTTTTTGAGGTTTTAGGTGTATAAAAATATTTACTTCACAGGTTTTATGGCAAGCGGAAAAACTCGCATTGGCAGGCTGCTTGCCAAACATCTTAAGTTGAGCTATGTAGATAGCGATGCACTTATAGTTCAATGGGCCGGCAAGAGCATTGCGGAAATCTTTGAGCAAGAGGGTGAAGCCAAGTTCAGAGAATTGGAAAAAGAAATTATAAAGGAAATTTCGCAAAAAAAAGGCTTGGTTGTTTCTCTCGGCGGCGGAGCCATTACCAAGAGCGAAAATGTGCAGGTAGTTAAGAATACCGGTATTTTAATTTGCATGAGAGCGGAACCTGAAGTTTTATGCGAGCGAATTGGGCGAAACGATAACCGCCCTTTGATGGCTGGGCTGGAACCGGAAGAAAGGTTGGAGAAAATAAAAACTATGCTTGCCGAGCGTGAAAAATATTATGCATTGGCAGATTTTAGCATTGACAGCAGTGAGGATCCTCCGGAAACTCGTGTTATTCCGCAAATTTTGGATGCTTTGATGTTATGGGAAAATTTGGCGGTTAGGGTTAATTTGGAGCAAGGTCAGTCTTATCCGATTTTTATAGGTCGTGGAATTTTGAAGCATGCAAACACTTTGCTTAAAGCACTGAGGATTTTGCCCAAGTGTGAAATGCTTGTTTGCACCGATTCTACCATAGCAAAAAAACAGAAAAAGAATTTTAACATGATTTGTCAGAAAGCCGGCAATAGCAAGAGTTTTATTTTTCCTGCCGGCGAAAGAAGCAAAAACTTGGAGAAGCTGAACAGTCTTTGGACTTTTATGCTGAAAAAACACTATGGCCGTAAGAGTTGTCTTTTGCAATTTAGCGGTGGAGTTGTGGGAGATATGGCCGGTTTTGCGGCGGCAACTTATCAAAGAGGAATTTCTTTTGTTCAAATGCCAACATCTCTTTTGGCAATGGTAGATAGCAGTGTTGGCGGCAAGGTTGCCATTAATCATGTTGAAGGCAAAAATATGATAGGTGCTTTTTATCAGCCCGAGGCTGTGATGTGCGATTTGTCCGTTTTAAAAACTTTGCCTAAAGAAGAATTTTGCGCCGGGCTTGCCGAAATTGTGAAGTATGGAATTATATATGATTATGTTTTTTTTGAATGGCTGGAAAAAAATGCAAGCGCAATTTTGGCAAAAAATGTAGAAGCTTTGACATTTGCTATAAAGCGTTCGTGCGAAATTAAAGCTGAGGTTGTGGGCATAGATGAGCGCGAGTTTGGTCTCAGAGCGATTTTGAATTATGGCCATACATTTGGACATGCCATAGAAAAAGCAACGAATTTCAACAAGCTTTCGCATGGTATTGCGGTGGGTTTGGGAATGAGAGTTGCAGGCAGGTTGTCTGTGATAACGGGGCGTTGGAGCAAAGAGGATGAGCAAAGGCAAAACGATCTTTTGAACAAATTCCGCATTCCTAAAACCTTGAAAGAATGCAAAATAAATCCCCCGCTCAAAACCTTGTGGGATGCCATGGGTTCAGACAAAAAAACAGATAAAAAAACACGTTTCTATATTTTGCCGCTAAAAATCGGCGAAGTAGAAAAAACCGCAGAACCAACAAAAGAACAAATATTTAAAGCATGGAGTGTTATTTGACATGGCAAATTTAAACCAAGTTGAGAGAGGAGAGTTGAGAGTTGAGAATGACTTCACAAATAGCGGCTCTTTCCGCAAAAATAACTCTCAACTCTCAACTCTCAACTCTCAACTAATTTTAGTAGTTACGTTGCTCCTAACGTCTTGCTCAGATTATGAGCGGGAAAATTTCCGCATGATGGTTGGGGAAAAATACGCTTTGAAGAGATGGCCTGATAGTGCGCATATAGATACTTTGGATCGTTTTTTTGCCAATGAACCTGTTAGGCATCCGGAAAGGCAAAAAGCGGAAATAACAATGAATATGAGCGGGAAAATTAAGCGTTCCGAAAAGAGCGCGGATGTTCCTGCAAAAAAGTCTCAGAGGCCAAGCGCTCCGAGAGCGGAAGAAAAAAGCACAGAATCTTTTTCCGAGCGTTTTTTTTATGCTTTGCATAAACTTTCAGAAAACCCAAACAATAGAAAGTATGGAAAAAAATACAGTGCAAAAAGCGGCGAAAGCCTAAACGATTTGCTCATTAGAATTTACGGTTCGCAAGCAAGAGAAATTCCGAGATATGTTTCCGAGTCAATGCTTAGGCCGCTAAACTCCAGCCTTGACCTAAGCTCTTTAGCCGAAGGCGACATGGTGCTGTTGCCGGTGACATCTAATTAGCAGCTTGTAGTATTTTCTATATTTCTTGGTTACACAAAACCATTTGGAGGGGGATATGAGAAATATCAAAATAGGGCCTAGATTAATAGGCTCTTATCTAGTCGTTGCTTTTTTAGCTTTGGGGGTCGGCCTTTATTTAATGAAGGAAATGAACCAGATAAGCAAAGCAGATGCCGAAATGTATGAGCGTATTGTGGAGCCGCTTGGCTCTATAATAGAACAAGTTGGCACAGCCATGCACATGAGGCTCTTTGTCCGCGAAATAGCTCTGCAAAACGATATAAAAGGACAAGCTGCCAAAAGGGATTCAATTTTAAGAGAACTAGATTCCGAAATTAAAGTTATAATAGCGGATATTGAAGAACAAAAAAAGTCTGAGTACGAAACGAATATTGACAAGCTTAATGTTTTTTTAACAGCCGTTTTGCAATATCAAAAAGAAGTGCACGAGTGGGTAGATAAAATTAATAAAGAAGACGATTCGGTTCTTGGAAAAAAAACTTTAACCAGAAACATAACTATTCCACATTCCATAATTAAATTTGGTGACGAGATAACCGGACTAAATGAAGTAATTGTGCAGTCCAAGAAAGATACCGGATTAAAATTTAAAGAAGCAAACTCGGAGCTTAACAAATTTGCCAGAACTTCCGGCACTACAGCTCTTGTTGTGCTTATTGTGATTTCCATTTGCTTTGGCATTTATATGACTATGTCCATAACCGGACCTGTGCATAAAGTGCTTGCCGCTGTGGAAAAAAATTATGAAGGTGATTTGTCTGCTCGTTCAAATTTAAAACAGAGTGATGAATTGGGAATTATGGCAAAGGACTTGGATAGCTTTTTTGAAAAATTAACAAATATAATGAGAGACCTAAAACTAAAAAGCGAAACCTTGGCCGGAGCAAGCGAACAACTGTCTGCAGTGAGCAGGCAATTGGCAAGCGGCTCAGAAGAAACCGTTGCCCAAAGCGAAAGTGTTGCAAGCACTAGCGAAGAGATGGCTGTGAACATAAACGCCATGGCGAGCGGCGCAGAACAAGCAAGTGTAAATGCAAATGAGGTAGCCGGCGCGGCAGAGCAAATGAGCGTAAATATGAGCACCGTAGCCAGTGCCATAGAAGAAATGAGCGCAAGCATTAGCCAAATATCCGGCAATGCAAACGAGGCGCACAAGGTAACCGGCAATGCCACGCAAAAAGCAAACAATGCAACTAATGTCATGAACAAACTTGGTCTAGCGGCAAAAGAGATTGGTCAGGTTACAGAGGTGATAAAAAGAATTGCAGACAAAACAAATCTGCTTGCATTGAACGCCACAATAGAAGCTGCAAGCGCAGGTGAAGCGGGCAAAGGTTTTGCCGTTGTTGCCGGAGAAATAAAAGAGCTTGCAAACCAAAGTGCCCAAAGCGCAGACGACATTGCTCGCCGCATAGAAGGAATTCAAAGCGGTACTAACGATGCGATAGCAGCAATTCAAGATGTGAGCGACATCATAGGTCAAATAAACCAAAGTGTTGATGCCATAGCAGGCCACGTTGACCAGCAAACCAAAGCGAGCAACGAAATAGCAAACAATGTTTCTCAAGCTAATATGGGAGCACAACGCGTTGCCAGCGCCATAGGCGAGGTGGCAAAGGGTGTTATCGATGTTAGCCGCAATGCCGGTGAAGCAGCAAAGGGGGCAACCAATGTTAGCAGCAATGTTACTGGCATGAACTGCGTTGCAAAAGAAAGTGCGCTTGGAGCTTCGCAAGTTAGCCAATCTTCCGACGATTTAAGCAAAATTGCCGGAGATTTAAAAAACACGGTTAGCCAGTTTAGAGTTTAGCGTAACTAAACCTCCCTCTCAAAAAAGAGGACTATATTTTCCATTAACTCATCCGTGGAGGAATGCGTAAAAAACCATCCCTCCGTTTGCATTTTTTCGGCCTCGCTCTCAATACGGGCAGCCAAGATTTCCGGGTATTCAAAATTATTTAAAGGCAAAATGCGCTCGGCAATTTCTCTCACGACGCTCCTTTCCCGTGGAACATAACCTCAATGGTTTTCAACTTCAAATTCAAATCGCCCAAAGTGCTACGATCATGAATATACCTGTTGTCTAAACGCATCCACTCGTCAAAATGAACATCGTTGCGACCGCTGGTTTGCCAAATGCATGTGAGACCGGGCTTAACAGCAAGCCGAATGTAATGCCAAGCTTCGTATTTTTTGATTTCATCCGGAGTTGGCGGTCTAGGTCCAACAAGACTCATATCACCTTTTAACACATTGAAAAATTGCGGCAACTCATCCAAACTATGCTTTCGCAAAAAAGACCCGCCGTGTTTCAAAATTCTCGGATCATTTTCCATTTTAAATGTAGGCCCTCTATCCACACCGCCATTTTCCATTTCTTGCTGTTTCCTCAATTCTTCTTTCTCTTTATCTGCGCCCGGGTACATGGTTCTAAATTTGTAGCATTTAAACAAACGACCATTGCGTCCCACCCGTACCTGCTTAAACAAAATTGTAGAATCTTTTGCAGCAGGTAATTTCTTCCCAAGTTTTTTTTGCTCTATCTTCCATTTAAATAAGGCATATTTAACAAAAACAGCGCACATAAGCATAATCAAAGAGAACAAAAATATACCGAATAAACTGCCGGCAACATCTATAAGCCGCTTTAAACCTCTTGAATAAATTCCACGAAAAGTTTTTTCCCTAATGTCTTCAATAGAAATTCTCTTCACTTTTAAAAGCAGCGAATCCTTATTCCAACTCTTTATAAACCTGTCTTCTTCTTGAATAAAAGTCTGAGATTTTCCACTATAAAAATACACCTTGAAATTAAAGCCATTGGGCAAATGTTCTTCAAACTCAAGCCTCTTCATATTTTCTTCTATAGAAGCCTTCATCTCTTTTAGAAATTGCAAATTTTTATTTGCATGCAAACACCAAATGCAACCTCTATCTTGACCAACAGTGCTCATATGCTCTTTTGAAAGTATAGTTTGCACAGCGATTTTCCAAGTCTCAAGAATCTTTGCATTTTTCTCAGCAACCTGATCAGATGGAACTTGCAACCTCACTCCATCGTAAACAAAACCTTTGAGCGGAATTTCAAACCATAAAAAACACTGGCTTCTGCGATTACTGCGATATATTTCCTCTTTTACTCTTTGCAAAAAGTACTTCTTGGGATAAACAAATACCCCATCGGTCACAAAACCGTTAAGTGTCTCTATGCGCTCTGTGCCCATGCCAACACCTTAGCCATCAAAGTTTATAGTTTCTATAAGCTCCGCGAGTATTTTTTCTGACTGGTCATTTGGAATTTGACAAGTTCCGGCTGCTGCGTGCCCGCCACCGCCATATTTAAGCATAAGCGCGCCAACATCGGTTTTGGAAGAACGGTCAAAAATAGATTTTCCCGTTGCAAAAACAGTGTTCTGCATCCTAAGCCCCCACAAAATGTGAATGCTTATATTAATTTCAGGAAACAGAGCGTAAACCATAAAGCGATTTCCCGCCCAAATGGTTTCTTCGTTTCTTAGGTCTAAAATACCAAGATTTTTATATACCTTTGTGCAACGCTGAATTTGCTCTTTAAACTGTTTTTCGTGAGCTTGGAAAATCTGTACTCTTTCCATAACATCCGGGTGCTTCAAAATTTCATCTATGGTATGCGTTTTGCAATAAGCTATAAGCTCCATCATTAACTGATAGTTGCTTATGCGGAAATCTCTAAAGCGCCCAAGACCGGTACGGCTGTCCATTAAAAAATTCAAGAGTTCCCAGCCCTTAGGTTCCAAAACATCTTCGCGCGAAAATTGCGCACTATCCGCTTTGTCAACGGCATTCATCATGTCTATATCTATTTTTGGGAAGGTATCTGCACCGCCAAGCCAGTCATAAACAACTCTTGCTGCAGAAGGCGCATGCGGATCTACTATGTAGTTATCCACATCAACCGTAATGTTTCTTATAACCTCGCTTTCATGATGGTCAAACACAAAAGCGCACACAGATTGATAAGGCAAATTCGTGCTTATATCTCTTTCTGTAAGCTCAATCAAACCATCTTGCATATCCTTTGGATGAACAAATCGAATGTCATCCACAAGATCAAGTTCCGTTAAAAGCATTCCGCAAACAAGCCCATCAAAATCTGACCTTGTTACCAAACGATATCTCTTTCCGTCTGCCTTCATTCTAGCTAAATTTGCATTCATAATACTCTCCTTAAATTAATATAGAAATTACTTTTTTATCCATTCCCTGTTTATATCGGGAATATCTTCAAGCAAACGAATCGTATGCTGGCTTTGCGGATTTTGAGTCACTGTCTCGGGAGGACCGGCTTCCACAATTTTAGCTTCGTGCATAATAAAAATTCTATCGCTAACATAATAGGCAAGCCCTATATCGTGAGTCACAAATATAATGGTCATTCTAAGCTCGTCTTTGAGTTTCATAAGATAGTCCAAAATATTCGCTCTAACGCAGGCATCAACCATGGATGTAGGTTCATCTGCAATAAGCACCTTGGGTTTTAAAGCAAATATGCGGGCCAGCAACATTCTCTGCATTTGTCCGCCACTAAGTTCAAAAGGGTACTTGCCTTCAATATCTGCCGGTTTCACATTCACCGCAAGCAAGGCTTCATCAACTCGGCGGTCAATCTCTTGCTTTGAGGGTTTGTTTTTCAATATGCCAAAAGCGTCTTTAAGCTGGGTGCGAATTGAAAAAAACTGGTTAAAACAACCAAAAGGATCTTGGAAAACGCTTTGCACTTCGTTCCAGTGGTCGCGAGTATCTGTAATATTCTTGCCCTTGTATAAAAAAGAGCCTTGTTCAGGCGAATAAAGCCCAAGCATTATCTTTGCAAGAACGCTCTTTCCGCAACCGGAACCACCGACTATTGAAACTATTTCGCCATCTGCAATGTCAAAAGAAACTTCATTAACCGCGCAAACTCTTTTTTTGCCATGTCCAAAAAATTTGCTAATATTTCTTGCTGAAAATATAATATCATTCTGCATAATCGCACCTCACTAGACGTTCTCCAACCATACGCATGCTTTGTGTTTTCTGTTTGCATTCCGGCCTTGCGCTTGGGCAACGCTCTGCAAAACGGCAACCAACCATTGTTTTTGCAAGGCTGGGCGGCGCTCCCTCTATTGTGGTAGGCTTCCTGTGTTTTTGCCCGGCATCCGCGCTTAACATGGCTCCCATCAAAGCTTTTGTGTAAGGGTGGCGAGGATCATGCACAACCTGAGTAGAAGTGCCGTATTCCACAAATTCACCCGCATACATAATGGCTATATTGTGCGCAACATGGCGAAGCAATGGAAGCTCATGCGTAATAAATATCATTGTTGAGAAAATATTTCTCTCAAGCAAATCGAATATCATTTTGATAACCACTTTTTGCGTGGTAACATCAAGGGCAGAAGTCGGTTCATCTGCAATAACAACCTTTGGGTTCAGCAATGTTGAAATCCCTATAACCGAACGCTGTCTTTCACCTGCGGTCAATTGAATGGGATAAGAGTTCAAGATATGATCCGTGTCCATTCCGAATAAATCAAAACGCTCTTTTAACCGCTCATAAATTTGGTGTTTGCTTACGCTTTGACCGCTACCGTGAGCCGCTATAACATCGGCTGCAATATCTTTAATTTTGCGTGTTGGATTAAGAGCGTTAAATGCGCCCTGCGGTATCATTGAAACCTTTTGCGAAAGAACATTCAAGCGAACATCTTCCGGTTTTCTGTTCATAAGAGATTCACCACCCACCAAAACATCACCGCCGGTAGGATAGAGAGGCGGAATGAACAAACCCATCAAGCCATTGACCAATGTAGATTTTCCACAACCCGACTCGCCCGCTATGCCCAAAATTTCACCCTGATTCATTGTAAAAGACACATCTGTAACAGCATGTACCTTCTGCCCAAAACGGGTTAAATAGTGCAAACTCAAATCTTTAACTTCTAATATTTTACTCATTAACCGCCTACTTCCTTAAACGAGGATTAAATACACCTTCCATAGAATTATTAAGCAAATAAAGTGCAAATACTATAATTGTTATCACAATGGCAGCAGGGAAAATGCCCCACCAATAACCATAAGTTATGGCAGAATTATTTTTTGCCGTATTCAATATAACGCCAAGTGATGTTGCACCTTCGCCAATGGGTCCTAGACCTATCATGCTAATTGCACTCTCTGATAATATGCCGCTTGCCACCTGCATAATGAACACCATAAATACATAAGAAGCAAGGTAGGGCAAAATATGCTTGAATATAATCTGCAAATTGGAGGCCCCATTAATGCGAGCAAGAGAAATATGATCGCGACCTCTTAAACTTGCCGCTTGAGCACGCACCGAACGAGCTGTCCATGGCCATGTTGTAAAGCCTATCAAAAAAGCTATTAGCGTTAAGGAACGACCCTCAGGCCATGAAGCACTGACTAGAACCAAAACAACAAAGGAAGGGATAACTATGAACAAGTTGGTGAACATGTTCAAAATATCATCTAAAAGACCACCCTTAAAACCGGCAAAAAGACCAACCATAGTTCCAATGGTAGTGGCTATTATGCCGGCCATAAATCCTACGAACAAGCTGTTCTGCAAGCCTCTGAGAAGCAAAGCCACATAGTCTTGACCCAAATTATCCGTTCCAAGCAAATAAGTTGCAGATGGCGATTCATAAGACATTCCGTCTGGCGCTGCGCTATACAGAGAAGGACCAAGCAACCCTGCAAGTATGGTTGTCAAAAACAGAAAGCTACCTATAACAAACATAGGTTCTTTGATTAAATTTTTAAGAAGTTTAAGCACTTTACATTCTCCCTATTTAGAATCCATTGCCAAACTTGCTTTTACTCTTGGATCTAATAATGCTATTAAAATATCAACTGTAAAATTCGCAAGCAAAACGCAGGTTGTAATCAACAAAGTTACACCTTGTATAACCGGATAATCATTTGTTTGTATTGCCGTTAGCATAGCCATGCCAAGACCCGGATAAGAGAATATCATCTCTGTAATCAGAGCACCTCCCACCATTTGCCCAATAGACAAAGCAAGACCCGTAAGCTGCGGAAGCATTGCGTTGCGGAACAGGTACATGAGCACTCTAGTTTCTTTTAAGCCAAGCCACTTTGCATATTTAATGTAATCGGTTCCCAGCTCATAAATTCCCATGGAGCGCATGCCAATGGCCTGACCGCCCGCAAGAATAAGGAAAATAGAGAAGAACGGCAAAACATAATGATATGCAGCCGATGTTAAAAAATCTAAGCTAAAGCCCGGCATAAGTTCAAGAGAATATGCACCAACGGCAGGGAAAACTTTCCACACAACTCCAAAGAAATAAACAAGCACCATTCCAAACACAAAGAAAGGAATTGAGCTCATCAATAGAGCAAAGGGGAAAAGCGCTTTATCAAAAATTCCGCGCTTGTAAGCCGCAAGAGCACCCAAACTGTTTCCGAATATCCAACCCAGCAAAATTGCAGGGAATTGCAAAGCTATTGTCCAAGGCAGGGCTTGCAAAATTATTTCAGACACAGGTTTCTGATTTCTGAACGAAGTTCCCAAATCACCTTGAAACACTTGTCCCACATAATTCAGCAGCTGTGAAAATTTGGAAGCCCTAATGGCATTCCCGCTTTCATCCCGGATTATATTGCCTTGTTTATCTACAACAACCAAGCCAAAATCTCTACGGAGATTTTCTTCAGTTTGCTTGCGAATTTCCGGGCTGCTAAACGATGACTGCGCCATCATTATATCAACAGGGTCCGAACCTAAGCGAGGCAAAAAGAAGTTGAGCGCAATGGCAACCAAAAAGGTAAGGAAATACCATATTGCTCTAAGAGAAACATAACGAACGGTAGGGTACTTTTTAAGCATAATTATTTAGCCGGCTGAAGCCTCCAAAGGGTGTTTATACCGCTTCCAACCCATGGAAGCTGCGGTGGGGCAAACGGATTCTTTTCCGTTGGCCAGCCTGTCCAAACCTTTGTGCTGAACTGGTAATACTCTTCCGGCAAATGGCAAACCGGTATAACCGGCTGGTCTTCTAGGAATATATTGTTAAGCTCTGCGTAAGCGGCTTTTAATTCTTCTTCATCAGTAATCAGAGGTATAAGGTCAAGCAGATCGTCAACTCTTTTGTTGTAACCCGGAGCATTTGGGTTATTGTAGCGACCTTCGTTCTCGTTCATAAAATTGCCGTCTCCAACAGGGCGCCAATTACGCGAAGACATAACAGCATTAAAGCGATTCCATGGGAGCGATGCGGTAACTGCTACCGGAGGTTTTCTCATAATCATATCAAAATTACCGGAAGGCAAAGAGGGCCAATATTGGCTACCATCAACAAAACCTTCGCGAACATCTATGCCAACTGCGCGCAACTGCCTAACCACCAAGTTTACAATAGCTTCCCAGTCCGACCAACCGGCGGGAGCTCTTATCAAAAGAGTTGGCAAAGTATCACCGTTCGGACCTATCGAATGTCTCAGATTTCCGTTGTTATCAAACACGGACTTATATCCGGATTTCTCAAGCAAATTTTTAGCATACTCTCTGTCGCCAAGCGGAACGCTGTGTTTGGCAACCTCTTCCGCATTATAATATTTCTTTTCCAAACCATCCGGCATAATCAAACCGGGTTTTATCTCTCCCATATAATTGGAAAGGGCAAGGCGGTTAATAGCGGCATAATCTATAGCGGCTGCCATTGCACGGCGGAAATTCCTATCGTTCAGCGGAGCCTTTGTATTGTTCAGGTACAAGAAATGCATTGAACCCGGAACAAAATAAGGAGGAGCATCATACCAGGTGCTCACACCGTCTTTTCTCTTTTCTTGAATGCGCGGAATAAAATTCATAGAAGCATCCAGCGCGCCTTTCTGCAAATTTATAGCAAAATGATCGTTATTCTTATATATAGGGTGAATTATGAACCTTGGAACAGGAAGCTTGCCCTCGTGCAGAACCTTATTTCCCCAATAATCATCGCGGCGTTGCAAAACTATGCGTTCATTATTATAGTGAGCAAGGGTGTATGGACCTGAGACAACAGGGTCTTTATCGCATTTAATTTTTTTCACTTCATCAAAATTATTGTTATTCTCTGCCAAGTGTTTTTCGAATATATGGGCAGGAACTATGCGAATTGCCTGCAGTTGGTCTAAAATGGCAAGCGGATTATTGCGCCCTTCTTTATTGACCATAAAAGACACTCTTTCAACATTATCAACGGTATCAACCTTTATTTCGCTAACAAATTCGCCAACATAAGCAACTGTGGCCTGTGGAAATCTTTTGCCAAGCTCGTAAATGAACTTAACATCCGTAGAAGTCACGGAAACTCCATCGCTCCATTTGGCTTCCGGCTGAATGTCCACAACTACTTTCTCGGTATCATAAGAAATTAGAGTCCCCAGTATAGGCTCTGTTACACCGGTCAATGAATTATAGGCTGTCAAAGGTTCGTACATCAAGTTGAAACGGTCGTTAGCCGGCCAAGCTACCAGCCAAGGCTCTATCAAAGGGTTAAAAGTGTTGGGATCTCCCCATTGGGAGCCAGCCAAATAAAGAGTTTCGCTCCGTGGGTAGCCGGTTGATCTAGATTCACCCTTTTTCTCATCGCCACAAGATATTAAGAGAGCGAGAGACAGCGTAAAAACGCTGAAAACAACTGTTTTCGAAAAATTCATTCACAAACCTCGTAAAGTTTTAATAATCCTGCAAGAAATATACAATTTTTTTTTGCAAAGCGGCTAAAAAATCAAAAATTAAATCAAATAATCCTTACAATTGTCAAAAGCTTCCAGTATAGCAGGGTCAAATTGAGCCCCACAACCACTGAAAATAATTTCAATAGCATCTTCTCTCGGCATTCCCTTGCGGTAAATCCTGTCGGAAACCAAGGCGTCATAAACATCAACAACAGCCATAAGTCTAGCGCAAAACGGGATTTCTTCGCCTTTTTTGCCGCTTGGGTAGCCTCCGCCGTCAAAATGCTCATGGTGATTCAAGGCAATTTCGTGTGCATATTGCAAATAAGTGTGGCTTTCAAACCTTTTTTGCATTTTTTTAATCAAATCAGCGCCTTTTTTCGTATGTTTCTTCATTTCATTGCGTTCGCTATCCGTTAATGGCCCCGGTTTTAGCAAAATTGAGTCTCTAACCGCTATTTTTCCAACATCGTGCAGTGGCGCGGCACGCACAATGAGGCTCAGTTCCTCTTTTTTCAAAACACCCTTTTCAACAAATTCGGTCCCCAACTCGTTTATAAACATGGAAGTTCTCAATATATGCCCACCGGTATTTTCATCTCTGCTTTCCACCGTTTGCGCAATTATTTCCGCCATACCCTCCTGAACGCTAACCATTTCGCGCCTAATCATCCGCATCCAGCGCAAACTATCATCATTGGCTCTTATCAACCGAGCCATTGCAGATACATTTTTAAATCGAAGAATAAGCATTTCTTTATCAAAAGGAATGGAAAAAAAATCTGCAACACCTTGGCTTCTGGCTTTAATTTCTGTTGTTAAATCATCTGAGCCAAAGAAAACAATGGGTGGCACCGCAGGGGCTGCCCGTTTTTTTTCTGCAGCATAAACCCTCCCTATACTTTGAATATCATCTACCGCAATTATTGAAATATTGGAAAAATCATGCTTATCTTCGGGTTTTGAAGCTGTAAACTCGTATGAGCAGGCCAGTTTTTCTTTAAAAAACTCCCATTTTTCAGGTTCTTTAGATATTAATAGAACTCTTTCCATGTCAAACCTTTCTAGGAATCTCAAAAATCATACGGATTACGTAATATATATTATTTTTCGAGTAAAAGGCATTTTTTTTTAGGGGAAAGCTTTCCCCTCGCCGCTACTCCGTGCGCGGCTACCCCTTCTAGGGTATATTAAGCGATGATTAACTCAATGTTTGGGAATCACCTTATTATTTACTAAAAAACAGCCTATATAGTCGGCATTTTTTAATAAGCGACCTAATCCTGAAGATAAAGAAAAGGCTTTGCGCTTTAGTTCGAGTCCAATCGACCAATTTAATTGCAGATGGGACGTAAGGCGCAAAGCCTTCACTTATAATATACATTCTTTTTCGGAAAAAGTGAACTTTAAATGAAAAAAAAGTAATTTTTCCCAACCCATCTCCCTTTTTAAGCAAAATCGCCATTTAGGTGGCGGTGCGAACATAGAAATGCGTCCGGGTATTGCAAAGCGTATTGTGGTGCGGTAGGGGCGCAACAACTGTATGCAAGAGAGGGTAGCCGCGCACGAAGTAGCGGCGAGGGAGAGACTTCTCCCAAAATGTCCAAAAATATCAAAAAAAGAAAAAACTTATTTTATATGTTTTGCATTAAATAATCTTTCAAGGAGAAGAAGATGAAGGATGTTAAAATCGGTTCTAATATTTCGTTCGGTGGTTATAACTGGTGTGTGCTTGATATAAAAAACGATGCAGCTTTAATAATAACCGAAGGTATTATAGAACAACGCTCTTACCATAATGCTTATAAAGATATAACATGGGCTGAGTGTTCGTTAAGAAAATATCTTAATGGTGAATTTTACGACAAATTCAACGCAACTGATAAAGCAAAAATAATTCAGGTAAAAAATAAAAATCCCGACAATCAGTGGTATGGCACAAATGGCGGAGCAGATACACGAGATCGCATATTTTTGTTAAGCCTTGAGGAAGTAGCATGTAAATATTTCGGTGATAGCAGTTCTAGGTGGCTTCGCTCACCTGGCCGCGTTAGCGTAAAAACCGTGTACATTCACGGTGATGGCAATATAGGTATCCAAGGCAACAACATTCTCAAAGGCAACATCAGTGATGGCGAATGCAAAGGCGGCGTTCGCCCTGCTTTGTGGGTGAAATTGTAAAATGGCCATTTTCTACCTTCTCAAACATGCCCAAATCCGCTAACAAAAAACAATTGCAAATGAACTAAGGAAAAAGCTTTGAAAGTGTCTAAGATTTATTCTTAATACAGGGGCGTATCTGGCTCTTTCCACATTCTATCCATCATAATCTTTAGGTTCATAAAAATACTCAATTTGCTTAGAAACTTGTCCCACGGCGAATGTTTTACGACGTTCAAGCCGCTCTTTCGCTTCTTGCATAATTTCATTAATTTTACGTTCAAATTCTGCTTTTGGCGGCATAGCAGTCCAAAACTCAGCAACTGTGATACCAGATTTATCCATCTCAAGCAATTCGAGTTGCCCACGGCTTGCACGTGGACATAAAATTAAACCTATTGGCTCGTTTTCATCAGGTTGCCGTTCATATTTGCTCAACCATTTCAAATAAAATTCCATCTGACCTTTGAAGCTCGGTTTGAATTTTTCCAACTTTAATTCAATCGCAACAAGTCTTTTCAAAATACGATGATAGAAAAGCAAATCAAGCATAAAATCATCATCGTCCATTGTCATACGTTTTTGCCGCTCAACGAATGTAAAACCGTGTCCGAATTCAAGGATGAATGTTTCAAGTTCCGCTAAAATCGCTTTTTCCAAATCTGCTTCAAGAAAATTTTCTTTCAATCCAAGTGTATCGAGCAAATATGGGTCTTTGAACACATTGAAAGGAATCGCTGATTGTTTTGTCAGTTGCGAATTTGCTATTTCACGACGTTCATAAGCTTTGCGGGAAATTTGATGCCGTAATTCACGCTTTCCCAATTGTCGAGTCGCTGCATCTTGTGCATAGTACATAAACGCTTCATCGGACTTTAACGGCAATAAGGCTATAAAATGAGACCAGCTTAATTGTCGTACCAGTGGAACGACAATTTCAATATCGGGGAATCTATTGGCAAATTGCACCATACGGCGTAGATTTTTTATCTCAAAGCTATTACCATATTTTACTTTTAATTGTCGTGCCAGCGTCACGACAATCTGCTTGCCATAGCCGGCACGGTCTCCACCAAGCACAACTGAGCCTATATATCGTCCAACCTCCCAATACATCAACGTAACCTCACTATTCGCATGCATAGCAGCGCGGTATTTACGATTTTCAATTATTGAAGATACACGCTTAAATACAGCAGTTTCATTAATGAGCTCGGTTTCCTGTGCTTTTAGCACATTTTTCTTTTTCATAAGAATGTTAAATATAGAAATTTTGAAAAACAGTTGCAAATGAACTACTACATGGAAATCGCGGAATCCATAAAAAAATACATTGTCAACCGAATATTTTTTATGGTAACGGGCTTAACAATCGGCGAATATATACGCTGGAACAAACTTGCATTTATTCTTGATATAGGGGCGTACCTGGCTCTTGTTTGCGCAACCAAATGGAGCTGCCGCTCACGGGCAGCATCACGGGAGTAAGCATTCTGCATATAATTCCAAAAAATTTCTATATTGCCAGTTTTAGGAGATAAAATCAATGAAATTGATTTTGGTTTTTGAATTCATTGCTTTAATAGTTATGGTATTAATCCGTGCTGCGATACTCAAGCGTCATGGCATTAGGGCAATGGTATTCGGCGTTACAAATAAATCGGATTATATTTTAATCCCAATAATTTTTACATTTTTTTATAGCATAACAGCATCGGTTTTTGATTTGCCTCTTCCAATTGTTTTAAAAGAATCTTTTGCTGAAATTGAAATTTTAACTATTTGCGGAATTATCGTTTGCACTATTAGCCTTATATGGTTTGGCATTACATTAAAAATATTTGGAAAATCTTTTCGTGTTGGCATTGATAAAAATACAAAAGACGAATTAATCACAAGCGGGACATTCGCACTAAGCAGAAATCCAATTTACGTTGGGTTTATATCATTTTTTATTGGCTTTTTTCTAGCGTATATGAATATAGTTACATTATTATTTTTAGTTTTTATGATTACAGTAATGCATCGGCAAATTTTGAGGGAAGAGAAATTTCTCAAAAGCCATTACAAGCAAGAATACAATGAATACTGTAGTAAAACTCGCAGATATATTTGAAAGCATGACATTAAACACAAAAATTTGGAACGAAAAACAAAAGAAGCTCGGATTAATAATGATGCCCATAACAAGGCATCAAATTACCTTCCAATAACCGCCCTTATCCGCCCCAACACGCTCAAGCAAACCGTTGGCTTTGAGTTTTTCAATATGTTTTTGTATAGTTGATCTTGTAATATTCAATTTTTCAGAAATACCCGATATCGATATAGAATTATTGTTACGAATAAGTTCAAGCACATTATCCGCCGTACTTTTCATACCGCTTTTCATACCGCTTTTCATACCGCTTTTCTCCGAACTTTTGCCCCCCATGTCGCGGTCAAACATCAATGTTGCCTGCACCACACTCTCACTCACAGAGATCACCTCACGACCATATTTACCAACAATTTTCGGAGTACCACTCCCAAGTTGCTCCACAAACTCAAGATCCTTAAATATACGCATTATCTCACGATTGCGAGGCATAGATGTACCTTCATAAAATTTCTCTAACGTCAAACCATCCACCAATCCGCCAAACGATGTAACCTCAAATCTATCCGAATAAATTTGGAATATTGGCGTATCAAGACGAGAATAATCGTTATGAGCAAAAGCATTGATTATAACTTCATGAATAACATTTTTATCAACAAGATTTTTATCCAGTCGCGTGTTCATGGGGCGTTTACGAGATTGAGTTATGTTTTCTATATCAATCCGGTCAATAATTTTCTGCATAGCCGTGATAAGGCAACAATCCTTGTAATCCTCACGCTCTATCAAATCCAGCTTGTCCTTGCCGGAGTATTTGCCAAGCCGAACGGAAATGTTGTTATTATCTGCAAACAAAAACGCAACCATGTTATATTTACCATCAGGTGTAAGGAAATCCAATGTCCTTGCAAAATTGTCGTTAAGCGGCTTGTCTTTTAAACCATAATAAAGCTTAAGCTGTTTAAACTCCAAGTCTTGATGTCGCGAGGGCATATTTGCAATCGAAAGATGATGCCGTTTTGCCAGCAGCTTGTCAATCATTGCTTGCGGCATAGGCTGAGACGAACTTCCAATACGAATGAAGCAACCGGATTCGCTGTATCCTTTTTGTTTTATGCAATAAGGCTTTTCAGAACCGCTAGCAAGGTTCACAATAACAACGGTTTTGCCATCATGCGTTTCGGTTATTATGTCAAACAAGCCCATAACACTAGGGCAAATATTATTCTTTAGGCGATCAGCAATTTTAAGTTGAATAGCATCGGGATTTGGCACACCCACAACGGAACCATCATCAAGCGCTCCGATAAAAATATCGCCACCATCGGAATTAAGAAACGCAACCACAGTTTTCTCAAACTTGTCGTTCAGCATTTCTTTGTATTCAATGCGGTTGGTTTCAGTCTTAGCCATTTTTTATTCCACTGCTTACGTTCATGGAAGTAATGTAGAATTTTTTACAAGCTTTATCTTTGATAAGTTAATGGGCGTATCTGGCTCTTGTTTGCGCAACCCAATGGGACCTGCCGCTCACGGGCAGCGGATGAGGCGGGAGCATTCCTAGGCGGGAACAGTGTGCCTTAAGAATCACCAAACCTCTTTTTTAATTTTCTATAGTAATTCTCTATGCTTTTATCCCCATCATTATCTAAAAAGAGACAAAAGGGCAAACTATCTGTCTCTCTATGTTTA
>JAITUM010000003.1 GCA_031286305.1 Candidatus Fibrimonadaceae bacterium
CTACACTAACCCAGTTTACCATGCAAACAGGGTTATGCTAATTGCTGTGGAAAGCCCGGCTGCGCTGAACCAGATTATGCGGCTTGTGTTATAGGAGTCTCTAGTTTTTTTGGTTGTCCTTTCATAATCGCGAAGTTTCCTAAGCGCATCTACAGTTTCGCCATCTTCAAGACCCGGATGATTTTGGCTATTAGCCGCATTAAGGTAAGCGTTGAAACATGGAGTATTGCGCCCTCCGCAAGCGTCGATTATACGATTTTCAGTATTTTTTATTTCTCTTTCTATGGTTCTATAAGCGTCATTTGCTTCTTGCCATTTTTGGTTTTCCAAGAAGCCTACAACACCGGTTCCAAGTGCAGCTGCAGCAAACACTATACCTGTCCAAAATAGGTATTCGTCTGAACTTCCAAAAACATCTGAACTGCTCATTGCTCCATAACGAGAATAGTCTTGCCTTTCCTGTGCATACATTCCATCATCGTATTCATCATCATCTTCATCTTCATCGTAATAGGCATCACCGTAATCATCTGCAGGCATAGTTGTTGTTGCAACAGCAGCCGGTCTGGAAACTTCACCGCTACGGAGAACTTCAAGAGTAGCTTCCCGATCTTTTGCATCCCATGCGCTTTTACCGGTAAACCTAGCTATGCGGGCATTCAAGTCTCTTTCGGTGTTGCGAGAGGCAGTTGTTGCATCTTTTGAAGAAATGGTTCCTTTATGCTGAACCGGTAGCAGTGTTTCTCCGTAGAAAAAGGCTGCTTCGTAAAAAGCGGCATGTTTGTTGTTTTCATTTGGCGTATCCCAAATTTTTAGCACACCATGAACATTTTCTCTGTCTGATTCTATCTCTCTGCGTGGCACCGTTCCATAGCTAAGCCTGGCCTTGTCGGTTTTGAAATTAACTCTGGAGTTTTCAACCTGTGCATCTATGGTAAAACCATTAACGCTAAAAGCAGAAAAAGATATTGCGGAACTTGGGATATACTCGTATCTTAAAGCAAAATCCAAGCTTGCAACAGCGGCTTCAGCATCTGTTACAAAAGCTCTAAGTTCTTCAAAATAAGCCTGCGCATCTTTGTTCAAAGCCTCTCTTTCTCTAGCCTGCGCGTTGGTCCAAAGATTTTGACGCGCAGTGAAATCATTTGCTGCTTCGCTTGCCGTTTTTGGCAGGTTTGCCGGAAATTTTGACATAACAGCATCTATGCTTTTTCTGCTTTCTGCATTGTAGTTCCTTAGGGCAGTTTGAGCTTCGTCTCTGATGCCTCTCACTGTGCTTGCATCTTTAGCATCAACTGCGGTTTGCAACCTGGTTCTGAAAGCTACAACCGGATTTGTTAAAGGAGCTCTTTCAACTAAAAGAAAACCTTCTTGCACAGTTTGCCTTTCATTTGGCGTAACAGGTCTGATGGCAGTGTAGTAGCCTTCTTTAGTTACAACCACAGCTATAGTTCTGTTTGAAGGAACGCTGAATTCTACCGGAGTTTCGCCTCTGCTATTGCCGCCAACAGTCACTGTTGCACCTGGAGGGTCAGATGTTATGGAAACTACAAAACTTCTTGAAACCACAGGTTTTAGCTCTTCCATTCTGCCATTCAAATTTATGAAAACAGGGTCTTCGCCTTCAACAAAAATGTCTTTTCCGTCAAAGTACACGGTTTCAAGGTCATCGTTGCCGGTGGCATTCCTGGCATAGAAGAGCTTCATTCTCAGCAGCGTTGCATACGGGATGCCTTCCAAGCTGATTTTGCCTAAAGTGCTAGCAGCCTCGGTTGCACGACCTTGGAAAATTTGATAAGTGGCATCTTCGCCAAAGAAGTCTTCAAACTTTTGCCGAACATAAAGCCTGCCGGATTGCGGAGTTACCCGTGAAGGGTCTACGGACACCAAACCGGAGCCGCGAGATTCTTCAGCTACATACTTATCCGGCTCGCCGGGGTCGGAAGAGTCGTCAAAAGAGGCAATAGTCCAACTGCTTGCCCATGCGGACATTGCAAGCAATAAAAAAAACACTGCAGAAAACTTAAATTTGATTTTCATATTTGCTCCATCTCATAAAATAGTAAAAAAAAACTACTTATAATCCAAAATCTCCAATACTAGCACTTTTTTAGGCGTTTGAACCTGAACTTTATCGCCTCTGGTTTTGCCTATCAAAGCTTTCCCTATGGGGCTAACCGAGCTTATTTTGCCGTTTACAGGGTCTGAACCTTCCGGAGAAACAAGTTTATACTCATGTTCTTTGCCGCTGTCCAGGTCCTTAACCTTTACCGTTGCCCCAAACAGGATGCGATTGGCAGAAGCTGTATCATGTTCAATAATAACCGACCTTGCAACCCGGTCTTCCAAAAATTGTATTCTCGCTTCAATTTTGCCCTGCTGATCCTTAGCAGAGTGGTATTCAAAATTTTCGCTCAAATCACCTTGCGCTCTAGCTTCGGCAATTTCTTGCAGAATACGCGGTCTATCAACTTTTTTCAAAGTATCAAGCTCTTGCACCAGAAGCTCATAAGTTTCTTTGGTAGCTGGAATTGTGTTCATATTATAAATATATAAAAAAAAACGCCGGTGCGGTAAAAAAAAATCAATTCTTTAACCATTTCATTGGGTCTTGGGTTTGAGTTCCCTTGTAAACTTGAAAATACAGCTTGTAGCCATTGATAGACTCCACATTGCCTACAGTACCAATCTCTTGGCAGCTTTTTACCGCATCACCCACCTTAACATTCCTTGAAGCCAAGTGTCCATAAGCGGTAAAATAAGTGCCTTTGTGGTCTAAAATCACCCCTGGTCCGTGCCCGGGCAGGTTCCCTATCCAAACAACCGTGCCTTCAGCGGCAGCTTTAATGCTCTCCCCTTTTTGCCCCCTGATTTCCGTGCCTTTTTGCTCCCTTCTAATGCCTAAAATCGGGTCTGTGTAATAACCATATGCACTTATTATCTCCCCTCTTAGCGGTGTGCACTTGGTTCCAATTGCAACAGGGGTTTCTTTGGGAATAGCTACTCTGCCTTTTTGAGCAGCTTTTCTTCTCTGCTCTTCTTCTGCCTTTTTTCTTGCCGCAAGTTCCGCTTTGCGTCTTTTTTCAAGAGCGGTTATGAGCGCCGTTAAAGCTCGCTGGTTTTGCTTAAATTCTTCAATGGCTTTTTCTTGCGTAGTTTTGTCTTTTTTCACCTTTGTTAAAAGGTCGTTTTGATACGACAACTGATTTTCGAGTTTTTGCTGTTCTTTTGCTTTGCTCTCGTGGAGCACAGTCATTTCTTTTCGTCTTGTTTCAAGCTGCCGTTTTTTTTCCTTTTGTTTGTTTATGGAAGCCAAATAGTTTTCAACTACAATTTTATCGTTTTCCAAAAGTCTTTGAACCCAGTAAAGCTTGCGTTCCGGATCTTCGTTCTCTTTTAATAGATTGAATAAAAGCTCCCATTCTTCTCGTTTGCCGTGTATATATAAATTTCTTATTCTTGAGGCTATGGCTTCTTTTTGATTATCAATGTTTTTTTGCAAAGCATCAATCTCTCTCTCAATCCCTCTTATTGTATTGCCAAGAGTTCTTTCTCTTTTTTCCAGATCGTTCAAAGATTCTCGCGTTATTGTCAAGCCGTTATCAATTTCGGAAATATTTTTTAGCACGCTATTTTCTCTTTTACTCAACTTATTCAATTCCGCTTCAGCTTTCCCTATCTCCCTTTGAATGTTTCTCAAGGCATCAGTATTGCTCCTAAGCTCCCTATCAACAGAAGCGTATATTAGTTGCACTCCAATAAGCACGCTAACTAGCCACTTGGTATTAGTCAATAAAGTCACAAAAAAGGGCAATTTTGCCATAGTTGGTTAAGTTAGAAAATATGTTTCCCGCTACCAGTATATTTTATCCCCGCGCCTCCCATTTCCAAAAAAAATAAAATCGTAACACCCTGCAACGCAACAACTTACGCTTTTACCAAAGAAAAAGTGATAAGTCAGGAAGAGGGAGCTGGTGGTGGTGGGGCTGAGGTAGACAAGGAAATGAAACCGGAAGCTTAGGGAGCTAGGTAGAATATACTAAATTACAGTTATTGAAACAGTTTTTTGAAAAATTTTTGAAATTTGGAGTTGTTGGCGTTGCCAATACGGTTATTGCATATGTAGTATATGCAACTTTGGTGGCTTTAGGCTTGTATTACCTTTTGAGCAGCGTGATTTCTTTTGCGGTTAGCATGGTAAATGCCTTTTATTGGAATAATAAATATGTTTTTCATGAGAATAAGGAAAGCCGAAATGCTATGGGGTCCGCGTTTCGCATGGTTGCTTCTTATGTATTTTCCAGTTTGATTATAGGCAATATTTTACTGTACACTTTTGTTGACATATTTGAAATTTCCGCATTCATTGCTCCATTTTTTGGGCTTTGTGTAACTGTTCCCTTAAATTTTGTTTTGAATAGATTTTGGGTGTTTAGGTAGAAAAATTTTACTATATTTCCCTTACTATGTCGAATGATGTGGACATTCCCGAAAAAATTGCTCAAGTAGCTCGCTTTCCCAAGCGACGCGGGGCTATCTTTCAAATGGAAGCAGATGATAGAGGCTTTGCATTGGTAGATGTAAAATCCGGAACGCTTAAAATTTATGTTTTGATAGACCCGGATACGGGGCAGATTTTAGATACGAAATTCTTCACTTACGGAGGTCCAATGCTAACCGGCTTGGCAGATGTTTTTTGTGAAGAACTGCCGAGCAAAAAAATAGACGAAATTCAAAATTTATCACTTGAAAGTTTATTTGGAAAATTTGATGTTAAACCTGAGAATGCAGACTTTCAAACAGTGGCAAAATTACCGGCTATGCTAATTGAAGCCTATCCGGAAAAAAAGAATATCGCTATTGCAGCCCGAGCTGCCATGGGAAGCGAAAAACTAAAAGCTTGCTCCATAGAAGGCAGAGCAAACGCAGACGCCGAGTGGGAAGCTCTTAGCGAAGAGCAAAAACTTAAAAATATAGAAGAGTGCTTAAACAATCATGTACGTGCCATGCTTGCCAACGACGGCGGTGGCTTAGAAGTGCTGGGTATTAAAAATGGAAAAACCATTTTAATCCGTTATCAGGGTGCGTGCGTGGGATGTGGTGCCGCAAGTGGCGGCACTTTGTATTATATAGAAGACCGGCTTCAGCAACATGTCTACTACGATTTAACAGTTGAACCGGAAATGCAAATTTGGAATTTAGGAGAAAATCTATGAGCATTGAAATACCGGCAGAATTGCTTTTGCCTACAGTTGAGGAATTGGAAGAAAGGACTGCTCGTGACTTGGCAGCAAAATGGAAACCATGCAAACGCTTGGGAAAACGAGAAAGAAACGCAATAAAGCAGGAAAGAGAATCGGCTAAGCTAAAAGCTATAGCAGAAGAATTTGATAAAACCAAACAACCCGTTGCGGGCAAATTAAGTTCCTTGTTTGTTCAAAATAAACCTTCGCAATTTTCTTTAACAGATATAAATACCAGCAATAAGGCAAAGGTTGAGCGCCCAACTTTGAGAGTCTCTTTGGATGGAGAATCAACGGTCGCTCGCAAAAGAGGCAGACCTCCAAAGATAAGAAGTTTATGAAAAAACGTTATTTAAGAACAGTTCTCCTGCTTTTAGGCATTGCGGGCATTGTTTTTTATGCGTTTTTTCCAAGCGAAAAAAAAGTAAGATGCGTTGAAGAAAATTTTGTGAATTTTCACCCTTATAATTATTCCGCAAACGGAGATGCTCTTGTAGAAATTGAACCCTTTGCTTTTAAATGCCGTCTATCAGATGAAAGCGGAAATTGCGGAATAAAGTTTTCTTTTGCAGAAAACGGTCACAAAAATTGGAATTTAATGGACTCGCTAGTATTGAATTTGCAAACTGATGGCCTTGAAGAACTCATTGTGCAAATACAGACATTAACGGATTACGACATTACAAAACCTCATTTAAAAGAACTTCATTTAACGAGTGCAAAGCGCTATTCAATAGCAATGGAGCATTTTTACACACCTGATTATTGGTATGAACAGCATAGCGTAAAGAACTACCACAATATTAAAAAATTTTCCGCTGTAACCGGTGTTGAAATATTTTCCGGATGGAAAAATCCAAAAGACAAACCCTTGGAATTAAAAATAGAGAGCTTTTGCCTGGAAGGTGCCAATAACACACCTTTTGTAGCTTTGGTAATTTACTTGGCTATTCTAATAATCACAGCAATAAGCGTTAGAATTCGTTAACCAACTCTTCCTTCTCAATTTGAACCAAAGCATCTTTAATAGCTTCCTTTACGCCCCGCGCAGTTTTGGAAACCTTAAACTCCATAACCGCTGTCCATTTTTCGCTTTCTATAAACAAATCATACCTACCAAAACCTGCAGCATTATTAGAGCGAACATCAAAACCTAGGAAGTGAGCTGGCGAACTTCTGGAGAACCTTTGAGTTTGCTGTGAAGTAAATAACATTAATCCCAACACAAAACCGTGATAAGTCTTTTCCAAATTATCATGTAAATCAAAATAACATTGTTCAGCTTGCTGAACATGCTTTCTTGGCTTATTCTTAAAATGCCGGTTAGCAGTGCTTTTTCTAGATAAGGATTATCTTTAAATCCGGAATTAAAAACATCGGACATATAAGCTCGAATATTTTCATACTCTTTGCTGTGAATATTGTCCATAAAAATTTTATCGTATACTTCGCTTATGTTTTCCAAAATACAGCGAATGCTCATTACTTGAGTATCATCATTGTCTTCTATAAATTGTTTTACAAAATGGCTCCATTTTTCTTTTGGTATGTATTTATGAACAACATCAGCCAACATTCTCCTGATTGATATTTTATAGTCGTCTAAATGCAGATTTTTGAAAGTCAAATAAACTACAGGATATTTATTCAAATGCTCCTTGAACACCTTTCTTTTTTCAATTTTCAGTCCCTTAAACAAATGCCCCGATTTTTTTTTGCAATCTAAAAATTCCGCAAGCATATTCATATTTAGACTTTTGCGCATTGAGGATAAGATAGAAATTCAGTTTTCTACATTCCTTCCATGATCAAAGTTAAACGCCCCTTTATTTTCTTTCTCCTTTGTTCTTTTGCCTGCGTTTTTGCACAAGATGATCCTAGCAGTTTAGAAGTTGCTTTAAAAGAATGTGATTTTGTATTTAATCCTGAAAGACGGTTTTGCTACGACGGCGAGGTTTATGAAAAATGCGATGGCATGGAGTATAATCCTTCGACTCATATTTGCACCGGAGTTATAGCTCGCCGAGCCTTATGTGACGGTACACAATACAATCCGTTAACGCATAGGTGTGGCGATAATGTTGTAGAGGAGCTTACTCAAGAGACTGTGCCTGCTGCAATCGCTGAAGCAACACCTGCAGTTGCGACTCCACCTGCAGTTGCCGAAAAGCAGTGTGAGAGCAAGTTGAATATTAATGAGCTTATTTTTAAAGTTCAGGTGGGTTTTCCCAAGCAGTTGAAAGATTGTTCCAGCAAGCTTGCAAAAAACATGGCTTTGCAGGCTTCTCCATTTTTTAAGGGTAAAAAAGATGATCCTAAAACTTTTATGATGCAGTGTCCTATGGATGGGATAAAAGAGCAATTGCCTGCAAGTGCAGTTGAGTATGTTAAGAGTGTTGAGAGTTTTATTCAAGGAGTTTTGGGAGCGGTCAATGATCCAAAAGCGATTTTGAGTGCAGTTGACGGCATGAATGTGAACGATCTTTTGGTTAACATAAAAAATATGGTCGCCAACGATCCGTGTGTTGTAGATGAACCATTTGAGCCGCCTGTTGTGGTTGGTGGTGGGGAAGATGATGGTGAAAGGGGTAAGAAGGAGAATCGGAGTGTGTGGTTTGGTTTGAGGGGTGGCGGGAATTTATCGCATTTGTATGCAGACTACAATGATAGTTATAGGAGCGCCAGCGGTTCTTATGAGGCTGCTGGCGGATGGCAGTTGGGCTTGGTGCTTGATGTAGCTTTGAATGATTGGTTTTATTTACAACCTGGTGTTATGTTTATTCGAAAGGGAGCCAGTCGTGATAATGATAGAGTTAATGCGCATTATCTTGAATTCCCTTTACTAGCTTCGCTTAAATTTTCTGCGTTTAGAATTAATGCAGGTCCGTATTATGGTATATGTTTAGGTTCGAGTTCTGAAAAAAAACTTTTTGACAATGATTTTGGTTTAAGCACAGGTTTGGGTTTTGATATAGGGATGTTTTATATTGGCACATTTTATGATTATGGCTTGATTGATATGAGTAAAAGAAATGACCTTAGGCTTTACAACCGTACGCTTGGGTTTAATTTTGGAGTGAATTTGTGAAGGAGAATTTATGGCAAAGATAAATGTAAAGGGGATTGAGGTAACTGTTATTCAAATAAATGAGAAGGATTATGTCTCGTTAACAGATATTGCTAAATTCAAAACAGATAATCCTAATGCTGTAATTGGTAATTGGATGAGAAACAGAAATATAATTGAATATTTGGGAATATGGGAATGTCTTTATAATCCGAATTTTAAACCCCTCGAATTCGAGGGGTTTAAAAAAGAGGCAGGACTAAATGCTTTTACCCTTTCACCGCAAAAATGGATAGAAAAGACTAATGCTGCTGGCTTGATTTCAAAATCAGGACGCTACGGTGGAACTTATGCCCACAAAGACATTGCTTTCAAATTTGCAAGTTGGATTTCAATAGAATTTGAATTATACATAATCAAAGAATTTCAGCGGCTTAAAGAAGAAGAACAAAAAGCATTAGGATGGTCGGCAAAACGAGAGCTTGCCAAAATAAATTACCGCATTCACACCGATGCTATAAAGCATAATCTCATTCCCGCTGAATTAACACAAAAGCAAATTTCAATAATTTACGCAAACGAAGCGGATGTGTTGAATGTTGCTTTGTTTGGCATAACTGCTGCAAACTGGCAAAAAGCTAACCCTAACCTTAAGGGCAATATGCGCGATTATGCCACTATTAACGAGTTGATATGTCTTTCTAACATGGAAAACCTAAACGCTGTGTTTATTAACGAAGGGCTTTCACAGCGTGAGCGTTTGATAAAACTGAATCGAATTGCTATTCAACAAATGCATATATTGCAAGATGTTGAAACGCAAAGGTTGTTAAAATAAAAGGAAGAAATGTTTAGCTTAATTAACTTTGGAGTGAATTTATGAAAAAAATACTTTTTTCAGTGTATGCAGTTTTTGCATTTTTTGGCTGTAGCGGTCTCATCGCCGGCGATAGCGGTGACTTGCCCTGTTTAGGCTGCGATGGCTATGCTTATTCCAGCAGCAGTTCTAGGCCGAGCAGTAGTTCTGTGGTTCCAAGTTCGTCCAGTGTTAGCGTTTCATTCGGCACTGTAACCTACAATGGCCAAACTTACAAAACCGTAACAATTGGTTCCCAAACCTGGATGGCAGAGAATTTGAACTACAATGCCAGCGATAGCAGGTGTTATGGTGATGATAGCGGCGGTGATAGTCAAAATATGTGCGGCACTTACGGCAGGTTGTATGATTGGGCTACAGCTATGGGTCTTCCATCTTCTTGCAACGGCAGTGATTGCTCTTCACAAATAACCGCAAAGCATCGCGGTATATGCCCTCAAGGCTGGCATGTTCCTACTAATGCTGAGTGGAGTGCGCTTGAAGAGAATGCAGTTGGCGCTCGTCATTTGAAGGCTCAAGGTGGTTGGTTTAATTGTGGCCCTGCTGGTTCAGGCAAATCTTACCGTTGCGATGACACTTTCGGCTTTGCAGCTCTTTCGGGTGGCTTCGGCTACGGTGGCGATTTCGGCCTTGCCGGCAACTACGGCTACTGGTGGAGTGCTACGCAGATCGATGCCAGCGGCGCCGACTACCGGCACATGAGCTACACCGGCGAGAATGTCGGCTGGGACTACAACGGCAAGGACTACTTGTTCAGTGTCCGTTGCCTTCAGAACTGAGAGCTGTACTTTGGGAGCGTTGGCAATGTGACTTGGCGCTGGGGCGTAGTTAGTCAATCCTTAACAACCTACTTACGCTGCTATAGGCAGTAAATTTTGTGGAAAAAAGAGCTGGTAAATAAAGTGCAAGAATTTCTTCTTGAGTTTTTCCATCATTTTCTTCAAGTTCCAAG
>JAITUM010000060.1 GCA_031286305.1 Candidatus Fibrimonadaceae bacterium
GTGAGGCTCTAGGCGAAGCTCGTGGCATTGAAAAGGGTATTTTGCAAGTTGCAAAGAAGATGATAACGCAAGGCATAGATATTGATGTTATTTCAAAGGTGACGGGTCTGTCTAAGAAGAACGTTGCAAAGCTGGCGGTTTAATTAACATGGCGAAACAGATGGTTTAATTGAGAATGGAGAATTGAGAATTGAGAATAATGCAAACATTTACGCTTATGAGCAACGAGACGCTAGGTAAAGCGTTCCGCTTGGAGAATAATTATTCTCAATTCTCAATTCTAACATTCTCAATTAAACCAAGTCCCTTAGCCACGTCGCTTACCCCCCCCCTATAGACTTTTCATATCGGCGCGCTTGGGACATGGGACAAGCGGCGTGCAAAACTACGTTGTCCGGGATAAGGGACATGAACTTGTGCATAGTTCATGTCCCAGCCAATGTAGCTTTACATTTCGCTTGTCCCATGTCCCAAACAACGAAGCTCAGCGCTCCGCTTGTCCCAAAAAATTCCACAACAAACTTCACCCCCAACAAGGAGAAAAATCATGAATAGAACAAAACCTATTCTCGTGGCGGCTATTTCTATAGCCATGGCATTAACCCTTTCCTGCTCCGGCGACGACGGCGGCAATTCGTCTGGCATAGATGGCAGCAGCTCATCCGGTGCAGAAGTTGTCACCGAAGACTCGCAAGCTTATCACTGCGGCTTTGGCAATAACGCTTGTAGCATGGCGCCATATACTGGCAGCGGAACTATTAAAGCGCTACTGCGAGAACAAGGCTGTGATAATGAGTCTTGCATGGAAATAATAGATGTAGGTACCGTAGTAAATGGAATTGTTAATTTGCAGCTTCCGTCCAGTTTTTCCGATAAGTATTTAATTAGTGCAGGCGCGCCTACCAATGAAGAGAGCGAAGATTGCCAAACAACGGTAAATACTGTTCAATTCTCTCCGGAAGACGTAAAATTTATCTCTTTTCCAGAATTCTTTTTGTTTACTGATGATGAAAAAATATATAAGCTGTTTGCCGGATATGTAAAATTTGACGCAAGTACTCTTACCTCCGATATGGGTGCTGTTTTAAGTATATATTCTACAAAAGCACTTAAAATCACCGGTGAAATGAAAACAGAATGTGAAAGCGGCATTACTTCTAAACAGGAAACATATAATTTTGATTCCGAGACTGGCTGGAGCAAGATGTATCATCATGTGGAAGTAAAGCTCAATACCGCAGAAAGTTTTATTATCAACAGTTCAAACCCGAGCGTTTTAAAATACGATGTAAAATGGCTGGTAATAGACGCTAATAATCAATGATTTATAGCCTGAAGGGGTAGCCGCGCACGAAGTAGCGGCGGGGGGAAGGCTTTCCCCCCTTGAAAATCTCTTAAAAAATTTCTATATTTAAAGACCACCTTAAAATTTTGAAAGGATAAAGGAAAAAAAATGACAAAAAAAGGTTTTGGGCTCCGTGAATGGATTATTTTGGCCGTTGTAGCGCTTTCGGGCTACAGCATATGGCCTTCCATTGAATATCATTCGAAAACGGGCGAGGAAAAGAAGAGGTTTGCCAAGGAAAACCCAAAAGTTGTGGAAAAATCAGTGAATTTCGGTTTGGATTTAGCTGGTGGCACAAGCATAATCTTGGAGATTGACAAAAGCGGTCTTAAGCCTGATGAGGCCGAAGATGTGCAGAAACGCTCTCTGGAAATCATTCGCAACAGAGTTGACCAATACGGTCTTTCCGAACCGCAAATTTATCCCAGCGGCGATAATCGCATTGTGGCAGACCTTGCAGGCGTAGATGTTGAAGATGCCCGCAATTTGGTTGGCGGCACGGCAAAACTTGAGTTTAAGATTGTTGCAGAGCAAGATGTGGCGGCTAAAGCTATATCCTCAATAGACGAATTCTTAAAGGGTCGCAGCCTTCCTGCCGCAGACACTATTCCTGCTGTAGAAACAGATGCCCCTGCCGAAGAAGATGTTTCCGTTGCAGACACCGCTGTGGAAAGCAATGTTGATATGGATGCGGAATTGGAAGATTTATTGCTTGGCGGGCGCACACAAGAACAGGTTAAGTCCGAAGACTCAACCGCAGGTCCGGCAGCAGCTTTTGTAAATCCCGACCGTCCATTTACCGGCTATTTGATTAGCTTTGGTTCGGATTTGGCGGTTCCGGAAGATTTTGTTTCAAGAGTGCAAGAAATATTGAACATGCCTGGGGTGCAAGCTTTGGTTCCTAGAGATGTTTCTTTTGCTTGGGGTCGTGGCTTTGAGAGATTGCAAAACGGAAACAAGGTTAAAAAACTTTACTTGCTCAAACGCCGCGTTGAAATGGATGGAAAAGATATTGCAAACGCCAATCCTTATCGCGTTTCAGATGGTCTTTCTGCCGGGCAAGTTGCGGTGTCGCTTCGTTTTAAGGGACTCGGGCCAAAAAAATTCGCATCCGTTACCGGGAACAATATCGGTAAGCAGATGGCTATAGTTTTAGATGGGCAGGTAATCAGCGCACCAGTTATTCGCGACCGTATTCCAAATGGTGAAGCGCAAATCACAGGTTTAGACGATATGGCAGAGGCAACCCAGCTGGCCGTTGTGTTACGCGCCGGAGCTTTGCCCGCTCCTATGAAAATTGTGGAGTCTAGAAATGTTGGTGCAAGCCTTGGTGAAGAAAATATTAGAGCAGGTTTTGGCTCTGCTGTGGTTGGTTTTGTCATATGCCTTGTGTTTATGCTCTTCTACTATAATTTTGCAGGTGTGGTGGCAAATGTAGGTATTTTTGTGAATGTGCTTATGCTTGGCGCGGCACTTTCGTTATTTAATGCAACGCTGACACTCCCCGGTATTGCAGGTATAGTGTTGGTTGCGGCAATGGCTTTGGATGCCAACATCATTATTTACGAGCGTATAAGAGAAGAATTGCGAGCTGGGCAAATGGCTAGAATGGCAGTATCAAGAGGTTATGAAAAAGCTTTCAGTGCGATTATAGATGCCAATATAACAACATTCTTTGTAGCGCTTATATTATATAAAATAGGCACAGGTCCTATAAAGGGTTTTGGTTTAACATTGATGGTTGGTATTGCGGCTTCTCTATTCTCGGCCTTAACCGTTACCAGAGCAATTTTTGACTTTAAGTTATCCAAGCACGATGCAAAAACCATAAGCATCGGAAGGGGCATAAGATGGTTGCAAGAGGCAAGATTTCAAATTGTTTCAAAACGCAAAATTTGGACGACAGTTTCCATAACGATATGCGTTATTTGTATAGGTTTTGGGATTTTCAGGGGTTTTGATTATAGCATAGACTTTACCGGCGGTTTGGTTTATACAGTTGAATATTCCGATGATTCTAACCATGTTGAGGGATTAAAGGGTGCTCTTGGCAAAGGTGGTTTGGGTGATATATCTGTTCGCAAACTCGGCGGCACGGCTTCAAATCAATACATGTTGAGCATTCAAACGGATGATTCCGGAGAGGAGTCTGTTCAGGCTACCACTTTGAAGTTAAACGAGATTTTGACAAATGCCGGTTCACCTAAAATAATAGGCTCGGATGTTGTTGGCCCTACCATAGGCAGAGAGCTTCGCTTTAATGCAATTTTGGCTATTATTCTTTCGTGGATTGGCATAGGTATTTATATATGGGCGCGTTTTGGAAAAATGGGTCTTGGTTTTGGTGTTGGTGCCATAGTGACCCTGATGCACGATACAATTTGGTGCATAGGCATTATTAGCGTATTGAAATTGCCCATAGATGGTGCTATGATAGCTGCATTCCTTGCGGTGATAGGTTATTCGATTAACGATAAGATTGTTATTTACGATCGTATTCGCGAAAACAAAATGCTTGCCAAAGAAACTTTGGAAGACAGGATAAACATTTCCGTTAATCAGAGTTTTTCTCGTTCTATAGTTACCAGTACTTCAACATTATTTGTGTGTTTGGTTCTTGCGGTTATGGGTGGTTCCAGTATTCGTGATTTCGGCATAGTTATGTCTGCTGGTGTTGTTATAGGTACTTATTCGTCTATTTGCTTGAGCGCTCCGTTCTTGGTATGGTGGAGCAAAAAGTTTAAGAGAGGAATGGGGTAGGCACAAATGCTTAAATCCCACAAAAATGGGATGCTTGCCCTGCTTGATACAATGAGCAAAATGGCAACTTTGTTGCCTAAATTAGAAGACCCTACTGAGCAAACTCAAGATTTTTTAGCCGCCTGCGAGTGTCTTCGCGAGAATTTGGATGGAGAAAACGCTCCGGAAAGTTTAGCGTTGTTGCAAGAGATAGAAACGTGTGTAGGGGCAAGGCGCACCTTGTCCTTGCAGGAATTGATTAAAAAATTAGAATCCAAATTTAAATCCGAGGTGAAAACCAAGCTCGAAGTCCTTTTCCTTCCCTACAAAGCCTCCATGTGGGATTCGCTGGAAAGCATTTATTTGGCAGCTAGGGAAGACTCAAACTGCGAAGTCTTTGTGATGCCTATTCCTTATTACGACAAAAAAGACAACAAATTCACAGACATGCACTGGGAAATAAATTATCCCAAGAACATCCCTTTAATTGATTACAAAAAATACGACTTTGCAGAGCGCCAACCCGATATTATCTTTATCCATAATCCCTACGATGATTGCAATGTAGTTACAAGTGTGCATCCGGATTTTTACAGCGAAAAGCTGCGTAATTTAACCAAGTGTTTAGTATATGTGCCATATTTTGTAGGTGATGGAATCAATGTAAAGGATCATTTCTGCACCTTACCGGCCTGCATTTACGCCCACAAAGTAATTGTGCAAACAGAAGCCGTGCGTGAAATATATGTGCGCGAATACCGAAAAATCCGCCCACCCGATGGTACCAGCAAATTCCTAGCCTTAGGCAGCCCCAAATTAGACAAAGCAATCACCGCCAAACGCGAAGATTACGAAATCCCAGAGGCGTGGCAAAAATTGATTGGGGATAAAAAAATCATATTCTACAACACCAGCATAGGCACATTATTAGAAAACACTATTGAAAATAATCGTCCCTCCAATAAATATCTGCAAAAAGCCCGTAGCGTTTTTGAATTCTTCAAAAACCACAAAGACGCCGTTCTGCTATGGCGCCCGCACCCCTTGCTGGAGAGCACCATAAAAGCCATGCGTCCTTGGCTTGAGCAGGAATATGCGGAAATTGTCCATAAATTCAAAACCGAAAACTACGGCATTTACGACGACACTGAAGATTTAAGCAGAGCAGTTGCCTTGAGCGATATACATTACGGCGATGGAAGCAGCGTTGCAAGGTTGTTTGAAGCGGCAGGTAAGCCGGTTTTGCCACAGTTGTTTGCGCCGCCACCTATTTATGGACTTTACGCTGATGAAAATTCAGTTTGGTTTATGGATTATTTTAATACGCTTTATAGATATGACAAGCAAAAAAAAGAAACAGAATGTGTTTGGGCAACTTCCAGGCAAAAGTGGGGAAAAGATTTGCATATTGCAGAGCATAACGAAAAATTATACTTTGCACCATATAGAAATAATGAAATATCTGTTTTTGATATAAAAAAACAGAATTTTGAGAAAATAGCTTTAAAAGATGATGATAAAATTGACCATAAATTCCAGAATCTTACTCGCTTCAGAAATTTTATTTATTTTATTCCACGTAGTTTTCCAACCATAATGAGATTAAATACTGATACAAATGAACTGGAGTATTTTTCTGAGTGGGGAAATGAGGTTGCTAAATTACAAGTTCTCAAGTTGCAACATGAAGCATGGAAAGATTTAAAGTTTTTTGGTTTTTGCATTGTTGATGCAGAAATTGCCTTGGTTACACACAGGGCAAATGCTGTTATGTTTTTCAATATGGAAACGGGTGGTTACGAAATCAAAAGTATAGGGAATAAAAATGAACAGCATTATTCGATATGCTTTGATGGGCAAAATTATTATATGACTTCATATTATGAAGGTTATATTGTTAAGTGGAACAAGCAATCAAATGAAACTTCAAAAATTGAACTCCCTTCTTTTTCTAGAAAAAACAATTTAGGTGCTAATTTTCTTACGCAATATGCAAATGATCATATATGGCTATTTCCTATTGCTGCAAATAACGCTTATAAAATAAATCCAAACACAAACGAAATTACAGAATTACCTGAGCTTATTGAATATTTTGGAGATAAAGATTTAGCTTGGCATTATAACTTTATTTCTGCTGAAGGAAGTTTTATATACGCTAGCACACTAAACAAAGGCATTGTTGAATACAATACAAATACTAGAGAACTAAATTTTATCAAAAACGATTCTAACGAAGAAATAGCATTACTTTGGCTTGCCAATCGCAAAAGCGAAGTTGCAGAAAGGGAAAATGCCGGTAAGAAAATTTGGGAAAAGATTAGAGGGAATTAGTCCTTTTTTTCAAAAATTCTTCCATAATTTTAGCCATAAAAATAGAATCGCTTTTTGTTAGTTTAAAATTCTTAAAAGAAGCTTCATTTATATTTTGCACAAAATCTGCAAATTCATAGCGCATTCCAAAACCGTGAAACGGAGTGGAAAAAAACTCGTTATCATTCGGATCTTCATAACACACCTCAAAACCCTTGAATAGCCACCACGGGCTTTTAACCAAGATATACCCATTTGTTCCGGAAATCAAAAGCTGCCCCTCACTCTTAACGCCAATTCCTGTTTTCACAGTTGCCACTGAATTTTCATATTTAAAATATGCCTTTGAATAAATATCTATTCCGTTTTTATTTTTAAAGCAGTCAAAAGACAACTCGCTGTAATTTGTTCCGAGCAACTTTACTATGGGCAAAAGCGAATAACTCGCAAGTTCGGTAAAGGCTCCGCCGCAAATAGAGTTATATTCTCTTGCTTTAGGAGTTTCAGGCACCAGCTTTGTAAATGCTGCTTCTATATCGTGTATTTTCCCAATTCTGCCGCTACGGGCAATGGCCAAGAGATTCAGAAAGCCCGGTGAATAAGCGGTTTTAATAGCTTCCATTATAACCAAATTGGTTTCGGAGGCTATTTCAAAAAGTTCTTTCGCCTCTGTTTCTTTTAGCACAAAAGGTTTTTCACACAAAACATGCTTGCCTGCTATCAAGGCTCTGCGAGAGTAATCGTAGTGAGTTTCGTGTGGGCTTGCAATGTAAACTGCATCGACTTCATTTAAAAACTGTTCATAGTTTGAGCTTTCAATTCCAATGCTAAATTTTTCTGCAAATTTTTTTGCACTTTTTGGGTTAGGGTTAAAAACTGCTGTAGCGGTGATTCCGCTCACAAAATGCAATTCTTCCATTGTTCGCTTGGCTATGCGCCCGGTACCTACAACACCCAACTTTATTATTTCTCTGCGTAGTGTTCTGATCCCGGAACTTGAAACATTCTTTGTTCTTGGCAAATAAGTAACTTCGCAAAATTCTTTTAAATAATCAAATTTGCCTGTCCAGTCTGAACCTACTACGAAAATATCCGCATTATATTTTTGAATATCTTCCAACTTTTGCCCTTCTCTCTCTTCTATAATAATTTCATCAGCAAAACCTGAGTTCCGTACATTGTCCAGGCGCCTCATCAAGCTATCCACAACGTTCATTTTTCCGCGTTGAACATCAAATTGTTCAGTAGTAACACCCACAATTAACCTATTACCCAAAGCCTTTGCTCTTTTGAGCAAGTTCAAGTGCCCTTCATGAAATAAATCAAAAGTCCCATAAGTGATGACAGTTTTCATAACTTTAACCTTGTTGTAAATATAGTAAACGTTGAAGTGGCGTTTTCTATATTCCAGTAGTGTCTGGTCAAATACATCTTAGCCTTCAGGAGTTGCGAGCGGTGCAGCTTGCGCAGCTTGAAATGTTAAGAGAGGTGCACAGAATTTGTGAGAAACATGGAATAAAGTATTGCATAATAGCGGGGACTTTTTTGGGAGCGGTTAGGCATAAAAAACATATCCCTTGGGACGATGATGCAGATGTTGCTATGTTGCGTGAAGAATATGAAAAATTTGCTACGATTTGCCAAACGGAAATAGATAGCGAAAAATTTTATTTTCAAGACCACAAAAAAACAAAGGGGTATCGTTGGGGTTATGGGAAAATTCGTCGCAAAGGAACGGAATTTGTTAGGTTAAAGCAAGAGCACATGCCTTATGAGCAAGGTATTTTTATAGATGTGTTTCCGCTTGATTACGTTCCGGAGTTTTCTCCGTTAAGGGCTTTGCATTGTTTATTTTGTTTTGCAATCAGAAAAACGCTTTGGTTTGGTGCAAAAAATAAACTCATTGCAAAAATTCCTCTGTCTTTTATTTTTTTCTTTTACAATATTTTAACAAAAGCAAAACCTACAAGTCTTGTTCGCATTTTAACTTTCCCAACAGTAAAAAACAGAATTTATGCTTATAAAGCAAAGTGGTATAAAGAACTTTCTGAAATAGAGTTTGATGGTTATAATTTTCCTTGCCCAAAAGATGGCGATGAGTATTTAACATTTAAGTTTGGCAATTACATGGAATTGCCGCCGGAAAGCGAAAGGAAAACACATCCGGTTTCGAGATTGAAGGTTCAACTCAAACCAGACTAAAAAAATCTTTATCTCTAACTAAACCTGCCTGCTCCAAATAAGTATGCATTTCTAGTGCGTATGCTCGGCTACTTATTATCACAAAAAAATCTCTTTTTTTATTTTTCACAATCTCCTTAGGTCTAAATACCTTGTAACCGAGAAACTTGTTTATATTTGAATTGCTATCTAAAAAACCTTCCAAAATCCAACTCTTTTCCTTAATCTGTTCCACTGCCTTAATAGAATACCTGCCGGTTCCAAATATATATAACTTTTTATTTTTTAAAATATTTGAGTTTATTTTTATCTCTGGAAATATACAATCAGCATATCCTGTGGAATTTTTAAATAATTCTAAAAATTCATTTATGGTTTTTGTTTGTAAAAATTTTAACAAAGAAGTTTGTACACAAAAGGTTTTATTTTTGCATAAATTAAAATATTTATATACCCTTTTTGCGATTTTCTTTTTTTGCTGTGCAGAATTTATTCTAGTAAGCAGAGAAAGCATCTCGTTGAAATATTCTCTATATCTAATTTTGTAAAAATTTCGGTCTATTTTATTTTGCAAAATTCTTCTATTTAAAAAAGCCAAACAAAACGACAAGCCTTTAAGCCAGGAGTTTTGTTTTTCTATGGTTAAAGTGCTAATTATACTTGAACTGTTATTTAAATAGTAATAAAAAACGTTGTCTACTAGTTCAATGTTTTTTGCAGCAGCAATCACTTCCAAGAGAAAAACTTGATCTTCAATAGGAGCTACGCCCATTTTAAATTTAAATTTATTTTTATTTAAAAAAGAGACTTTATATATGGCAGAATAAAATTGCGACGTAAAATATGCCTTGTGCATTTTTATTTTACTATTAAGTGAAATATCATAAAAAACATCACTATCTATGCTTGCATTTTTTAATCCACCCTTAACAATTTCAGCTTTCGTTTTTTCTGCAACATTGTACAACGTTTCAAAAAAGTTTAAATCTATACGATCATCGCTATCCACAAAACCTATGTAATTTCCTTTAGCATGTATAAAGCCAGCATTACGTGCCGCACTTGCGCCACCATTTTTTTGCAAATTTATTATTACAATACGCTTATCTTTTTTTGCATATTTTTGCAAAATACTCAAGGAATTATCCGTGCTGCAGTCATTTACGCAAAGTATTTCAATATTTTCAAGTGTTTGATTTACAAGGCTGTCTAAGCACATGGGCAAATATGCTTTAGCATTAAAAACGGGAACTATTATAGATAACATTTTTACCTCCAAATATCGTAATCCGGTTCAACAAGTTGTCTTTTTATATTTATTATACCAAGTGATTTGTCGGCTATGTTCTGCGCTGTTTTTAAGCAATCAGTATAATTATCTACTGGCTTAATTGAGCTTCCGGAACGAGCATAAGGCATAATAAATCCATCCCATTTGAGTAATTTTTTGAGATTTTGACGAATTTCCAAAAGAGAATCATAGTTATAACGTTCTTCATCAAAAAAAGTCACATCATTTGCAGAAAATTCGGAGAAAAATTCGGAAGTTGTTTTGCTGGAAAGCAAGTGAACATGGCAATTAAAATCTTTAAGAATTTTGTAAATACCTAAAGTATGGAAAGGAGTACCAATCTGTAAAAGTAAAATATTAGCCTTTTCTTTAATAACTCCAAGAGAATCAAAATGTATTTGTAATTTTTTCTTGAAACAATCATCTTTGCTATAATCTTCAAAAATATTCTGCTTTAAATATGGAATATCCATATCGGAAATATTTGCGAAATCTGAATCTAAAACTAAAATTTTTTCCCATTTATTTTTCAAATCGTCCACGCAATTTAAACTATGCATTTCATCAAAATCTATTCTTTTAGCAGACTTTGCAATCGGGGAAAATAAAGCTGCTTTTCCTTTTCTAAAATCACAAACAAACAAGTATCCGGGGTTTAAGTAAAACTCTTTTATAGTTTCAACAAAAGAATCCGGCATTTCAGCATTATGCTCAACAAGCAAAACCCAATCTCTTTCGTCACATTTTTTAATTGCCTCAGGTAAAATTTGCCCAAATGAGTTTTCATTCACCCTAAATTCAAAAATTTTTTTAGGTTTAATTTTTTCTTTTGCATCTACAAGCCTGTCAGCAACAGAAGAAAGATAAAGTCCTTTTCTATCATACATATCGCCACTTATACTGTTTTCATTTTCTTTTAAATTTAATTCTGAGAATATTTTTACTTTACCCAGCTTTATTTTCTTAGAATCTATATTTTTCAATTTTTCATATAATAAAGGTGTTACATCATCTATACCGTCATTGGCATTTCTGCTAAAGGTTTTTAGAGGCATGCCACATAAATCACACCAATGCAACTGATTTTTCCATTCATTTAAATCTTTGTTCCACCATCCAGGCTCAATAGGATGCCCACCGGGCCCATTGAAAAGCATATCCATTGTGCCTGCTACTTCACAAAAAAATGTACCTTTTGAAGTTATACTTGCACTCCAACAATTTTGCAACCAACAATTATCTCTTAATTTTTCAAATTCCACTTGCTCAATTCCCAAATCTTTGTAATTTGCAAGAATTGGCTGATGAAAACTTGGCTTTGAATGATCGTTTAGCCATAAATTTGAAATTACATCTTGCAGGTTTTCGTAAGATTTGTAATAATTATCAGGAATTGAAGTAAACAAAGTATAAACCAAACCTCTATTGTAGGCTAGTTCAAACCATCGTTTTATTCTTGTGCATTCAAAATAATCTTTAGACAAGGCTTGACATCTGAATTCTTTTGATAAATCTTTTATTCCTTTTTGCTCTTTTATTGTTTGCATATATTCTAAAAAGCGGTTTATTTCCGGATGCAAAAGCGGCTCGCCTCCAATCAAAGATATAGAACCTTCGTAACCATCCAAAGAATCCATTGCTTGTTTAAACATTTCAAAACTCATAAAATATTTTTTTTTATGATGTCCGCAAAATCTTGTACAATTTGAGCAAGATTTATGACAAGAATTTGTTATATCAATTTCAATAATGGACATATCGCGAATTTGACGCATTTACAAATACTCCTATTCAGAATTAGGTTTTATTAATATAGAAATTTTTGAACAAGCTTGTAGGTTAAGGTAGAAAATTTGTATATTTAACCTTATGTCCAAAAAACTCCCTTATGGTATAAGCAACTTCGCTGATATGATAGAAAGCGGCTACGCTTATGTTGACAAAACTCGTTTTATTGAGCAACTGGAAAATGAAAATAACCGCTATCAATTTTTTATTCGCCCACGCAGATTTGGCAAAAGCCTTTTCCTTTCCGTTTTGGAAAATTATTACTGTCTAGGCAAGAAAGAAAAAACGGATGTTCTTTTTAAGGATTTGTATATCGGTAAGAATCCTACTTCGGAGAAGAATAAGTATGTTATAATGAATTTTGATTTTTCCGGGCTTGACACAGATAACCATGAGAGTTTTAGGAAGTCTTTTTCTGATAGAGTACAGGAAAGTGTCCGAATATTTTTAGAAAGATATAATAGTATTTTTCCTAATTCAGCTACGTTGTTAAATTCATTAGACAATAAAAATCCCGGAATAGGCGCAATTGATCTAGCTTATGCAGCAAGCTCAAATGCAGGCATTCCCATTTTTGCGATTATAGACGAATACGATCATTTTGCTAACAATCTTATAGCAATGGGTAAAAGTTATAAAAATGAGGTTAAGGCGGGCGGCATAGTTCGCGCTTTTTACGAAAATTTAAAAGCCGGAACAAAATCTGTTGTTAAGCGTATATTCATAACCGGCATTAACCCCATGATGCTCAACGATTTAACCAGCGGTTTCAACATGGCAAGCGATTACAGCCTGCTTGCTAAATATAATGAGATGTTCGGTTTTACAAGAGAAGAAGTTGAATGGCTAATGCAAGAAACCGGAGTTGACAAAAATTTAATCAAAGTTGATATGGAAGCCTACTATAATGGTTATATATTCAACAAAAATGCTGAAAACAAAGTGTATAATTCACAGATGATTTTATTTTTATTTAATCAAGTTTTGCTATTAGGCAAACAGCCGGAACATATTATAGATACCAATCTCCAAACCGATTATGAACGTTTGCGTCGTTTGGCAGAGAATGAGAATAATAGAGAGATACTACTTCAAATAACCTTAGATGGCGGTATTTTTGGCAATATAGTTGAGAAGTTTTCTTTGGAGAAATTGGAAAGCGAGGAGTATTTTATTTCTCTTTTGTTTTATTTAGGAATGCTCACCAATGGTGGAATGCAGAGAGGAAGAATTTGGTTAAAAATTCCTAACTATTCAATAAAAACTCTTTACTTTGAATACATAATTTCTTATATCCAAAGTTTGGAGGAAAAACGTATAAGCATTTCAGAACTTTCAAATGCGATAGACAAAATGGCTTATGACGGCGATATTAAACCCTATTTAGATTTTTTCGTGGAGAAATTCTTGAAGCGTCTTTCCAACAGGGACCTAATAAATTTTAATGAAAAATACATTAAAGTGATGATGCTTTCTTCTTTATTTGCAAGTAAATTATACTTGCCTGTTTCGGAAGAAGAAGTCGCAGAAGGTTACACCGATATTTATTTGCAAAAACACCCCGCTGTGCCGGACATTAAGTTTGAGTATGTTTTTGAGATTAAGTATGTTAAAACAGATTCTACGGATGCCGAGGTTAGCGCAAAGCTTGCCGAGGCTAAAACGCAAATAGAGAAATATAAAAAAGATTCAAGGTTTGCTAGGGATAATGTGAAGTTTGCAGCTATTGTGTTTAGGGGTAAGGCAGAATATGAGAGTGGAGAAGCGTAATGCCGTTAGATTTCTCTTGCTCCATAACTATTCCAATTTACAAATCAAAACCAGATTATGTGGAGGTAGCAAGTTTTAAACAGGCTGTAAAAATTTTAAATAAATACCCATTTATCTTATTATGCCCTGAAAACTTAAATGTTAGTATATACGAAAAAATTCTTAAACATAGCAATATTAATTATCAATTTAGGTTTTTAGATAAAAAATGGTTCAAAGGCAGAAACACCTACAGCAGTTTATTTTTTCAGGATTTTTTTTATGATTTACTTGAAACAAAATTCTTTTTGATTTACCAACTTGACGCCTGGGTGTTTAGAGATGAATTGGAGTATTGGTGCAAAAAAAACTACGCTTTTATAGGGGCGCCTGTCTTTTTGAGTGGTGGTTTTTATCCTTTTTTGAATGGCGGTCTTTCTTTAAGAAGAGTTTCAAAAATGAAATTGGCTATAAAATTATTAAAGTATAGTATAGATGTAAATATGATTTGTGGAAAATTTTCTTTTTTTGAATATAAACAAATTTTTGAAAAAAAAGAATGGCAAAAAATGCCTGCAGAAGATCATTATTTTTCTTTTTTTGCTTCACGTTTTTTAGATAATTATAAAATTCCAAAGTTTGAGGATTCCATCAAATTTTCCATAGAAAGTGAAAACGATAAGCTATTTAATCTAAATAAGAAGCAACTACCTTTTGGAGTTCATGCTTTTGAGCGAATGGAACCTTGGTTTTGGCAAAAATTCGTTCCGGTCAAATTTAGATTGAGTAATTTTAAGCCAATAGATGATAAATCTCATAAAATAAATTTAATATTACCGAGATTTACAAAAAATAAATCCTTATATATATGGAGCGCCGGTTTAGAAGGACGTTATATTTTTAATGAGCTTAAAAATGCTAATATTATAGGTTTTTTAGATGGTAATTTTGAAACTTGGGGTAGAGATTGTATGGGGTGCAAAATTTTTAACCCAAAAGAAGTTTTATCTGATTTTAAATCTTTAGCATCTAGCTTGTATGTAATAGTAGGTTCTTTCAAGTATTCCAAGGAAATTGTTAAAGAACTAAAAAGTTATGGATTAAAAAAGAATAAAGATTTTTTTGTGCCGTTTGAAGGAGTGAAAAAAAATGATCAATAATGCAAAACGTATACGCGCATTAGCTGTTGTCCTTCCGCAATTTCACCCCATTCCGGAGAATGATGAATGGTGGGGGAAAGGTTTTACAGAATGGACAAATGTAGTAAAAGCAAAGCCTCGTTTTAAAGAGCATTATCAACCACATATCCCGGCAGATTTGGGCTTTTACGATTTACGGCTTGAAGAGGCTAGAATTGCTCAAGCTGAATTAGCAAAAAAATATGGCATTTACGGATTTTGTTATTATCATTATTGGTTTCACGGCAAACAATTACTGGAAAAGCCCGTAAATGAAATTCTAGCGAGTGGCAAACCCAATTTCCCTTTTTGTTTGTGCTGGGCAAATGAACCTTGGGGACGAAACTGGGATGGTTCGAACAACAAAATCATTCAAGAGCAAAAATATAGTAATCAAGATCATTTAAAGCATATTAAGTTTTTACTGAACATTTTTAAAGATAAAAGGTATATAAAGGTAAATGGCAAACCGCTTTTTATAGTATATAAGGCGGCTCATATTCCAAATATTAAAGATATGATAAATTTATGGAATACAGAAGCTAAAAAAAAAGGCTTCAAAAATGGAATTTATTTTTTAGCTACAACAAGTCATGGTTTTTATGGTAATCCAACGGAATATGATTTTGCTGGAACTTGGGATTTTTTGCCATATATATGTTCAAAAGATACTGTATCTAAAGTTTTTAAATTATCAGGAGACAGAGTTAGTTTATATAGCGACATTGTTAAAAGAGCATTAGAAACTTACCCTATCCCAAAACCATTTAAAAAATACCCTTGCGTTTGTCCGGGTTGGGATAATAGCCCGCGCAGAGCAAAAAAAGCTTTTATTGTGCATGGTTCTACGCCAAAACTCTATGAAAAATGGCTCGCTCATGTATGTGATAAGTTTGAGCCATATTCCAAACAGGAAAATTTTATATTTTTAAATGCTTGGAATGAATGGGCTGAAGGTAATCATTTGGAGCCGGACTTGAAATGGGGTTTAAAGTATTTGGAAGCTACAAAGAGAGTATTGGGTAGATATATATGAAATCAACTTATATTTGGGGTGCTGGGCACTATGGTGTTTTGACTGCTCTTGATTGCGAGCAAAAAGATATTAAAATTGCCGGATTTATAGATTCTAACGCAAAAATAAAAACAAAGCTTGGGTTGCCGGTGCTACCTTCAACAGAAATAATTTCAAAGAAGGTGGTAGGGTTGCATATATTAATCGCTGTTCGAAATGAAACTATCATAAAAGAAATCACTGAAATTTTATTAATGGCAGGACTAAAGGACAAGGATTTTAAAGTTTCGCCTTTAATTATACTTGAAATTGAAAAGGAAAAAACTATTAGAAATTTTTTCCTATCTTTAAATCCAAGTGAACAAGAGCAAGATGTACAAGAAATTATAAGTTATTTTGAAGAAAATTATTTTTCAATATTTCCATATTTTTTCACTAAGAAATACGATAGTTTAAACATAGATGTTTTTTACGATAAGACTTGTGATATGAGTTATGTGCTGCATAAAAATAAAAAAATGTTTTTCCCGAAAGAAGTAAATTGTTTGCCTTACTACAAAAGTTTATGCCTAGAGCAAGACGAAGATTCTCCGCATAGATACGAGACAAGAAATTTTATTGTAAAAAACGGTGATGTTATTGCGGACATTGGTGCCGCAGAAGGTATTTGGGCACTGACATATGCTGATATCGCGAAAAAAATTTATCTTTTTGAAAGTGACAAAAAATGGATACAGGCATTAAAAAAAACATTTGAACCTTGGAAAGAAAAAACAATAATAGTTGATAAGTATGTTTCAAATATAAATGAAGATAAGAGTGTAACATTAGATGATTACTTTCAAAACGAAACATTAAATTTTATAAAAGCGGATATTGAAGGTATGGAAGTAAAATTATTGGAAGGGGCAACAAAAACTTTAACTAGAGAAAATGATCTTAAACTTCTGCTCTGCGCATACCATAAAAAAGGTGATGCAGAAGAATTTAAAAAACGTTTGGATGAACTTGGATTTATCACGGAATATTCGAAAAAATATATGCTTTATACTGGCGATAAAGATTTAGAAGAACCTTACATAAGGCGCGGGTTAGTGCGAGCGGCTAAGCCTGTGTTATAGAAATGGAGCAAGTTGAAAATGATTCATTATGATTTTCCATTAGAGCCTGAAAGAGCAAAGGCATTGATTGCTAAGTTAAATTCAGAAGGTTGTAATGTGTTGTGTATATTTGGATGCGGAAAATTCGGCATAGAAGTTGCTTATACATTTTTAACTGAAAAATTAGGATTAAAAATTTCCTTCTTTTGCGATAATAACTCTAAGTTATACGGAAAAAAAATAACAAAAGATTCGATAGAAGTGCTTGCTCCGGTAGATTTGCAAAAATATGCTCAAAAAGTAGTATGTTTCAGTTGTTTATCCATTAAATATCAGAATGATGTGTTAGAGCAACTGGGAAAAATGCAAATAGCACATATTATTCCATTAACTCCATTTCTTAATTCTCCTTTTTTACCTGCATACTATCCTATCCCGTCTTTTTTCAAATATCAGAAAAGCCAAATTATTTTGAACATGATGCATGGCTTAGGGAACCAGTTGTGGATATATGCTCTTTATATTGTTTTAAAAAAGAGATACCCACACAGAGACATTAAAATTGATACATCATATTATGATATTGATTATGTTGATGAAAGTAGTCCCTATAATAGCCTTCGTGGATACAAATATGCACTGCCACAGTTTTTTGGAATCAATAATATTCCTATTCTTCAGGAAAATAAATATGAAAAATTACAAAACGAAATTGCAATAGTACAAAACTTTAAAACTTTTTTTTATTCAATAAATCCACCACTTGAAACTTCAGACTGTTCAGAAATATTATTTTTGCCAAAATTGAATGTATACATAAAAAGGTCATTGTTTATGAATACATGCTATATGGATAAAATGATGGCAAAAGAACAGATTAGACAAACTTTGAATTTGGGCTTGGAGAAAAATACTGTTCTTTCTGAGCATGACAGAAAAATTTTACATGAAATAACAAATACAAATTCCGTATTTATACATGTTAGACGTGAAGATATAATAAGCTCACAAAAACTTGCTATGGAATATGATGTAGCTAGAATGGATTTTTACAAATCTGCTATAAAAATAACTGAACAAAAAATACAAAATCCAAGGTATTTTGTTTTTACAAGTTCAGATGGTTTGAATTATTGCAAAGAGAATTTTTCTTTTTTAAAAAAAGCAGTTTTTGTTGCACACGATAGTAAAGATGTAAATATTGATTTATTGCTTATGTCTAAATGCAGGCATTCAATATTTGCGTTCAGTACTCTAGCCTGGTGGGCAGCATTTTTGAATGATTATTCTACAAAAGTAGTCGTACTAGGCAAATATTTATTTAGAGGAAATCCATGTTGGTTAGAAAACCCCAGCCTTCCTCATTGGATAAAAATAGATAACCTTAGTTATCTATTTGAAGAAACCGGCGTGTCGATAGAATGAAGGCAACCTTTCGAAACCTAGCAACGTCGTTTAGGTTTCATTTCAGCCTCCAATGCCCGCCTTTATTCGGACCTACACGTTCAATTAAACCTTCAGCTTTGAGTTTCGCCAAGTTCCATTCAACCCCGCGCCTTGTCAAACCCGTCATTTCTACCAATTCCTTTTGCGTTATTTGTGGATTATTTGTAATAATATCTAAAATTTTCTCCACAGTTTTCTCCGTAGTTTCAGTTTCTTCCACAGTTTCTTCCACAGTTTTCTCCGCAGTTTCGGTTTCTTCCACAGTTCTTTGGTCATTTTCATCCAAAAAGAACGTTACTTCCGAATAATCAACATAAGTTTCAAACTCCACTTTATGTTTCCAAGCAAGCATTTTATCAAAGCCAAAACCTGCATTTTCAGCTAATTTTGCCCAACGAAATATTCGTGCGATTATGGGGTTCCTAGGCTTTGAAACTATGCTTTTAGGCAATTCCGAAATGTTTATGTAAAATTTTCCCGGATTTTGGAAAATAATTCTATTGCTGAAAACTCTTATTGTAGAATGCATTACACCAAAATAATCAGCATGCATCAGCATATTTACAAGCCCTTCACGCAAGGCATTTAATTGAGTTTCATCTTCGTAAGCAAAGCCGCTATCCCCCATTCGAAAAGGATTATCGGCATAGTTTCTTAGCCTCTGAAGCAATACATTATAGTATTCCCATAAATTTTCATGTTCCTGAATACGAAATGTATATCTTGTTTGGGCATC
>JAITUM010000101.1 GCA_031286305.1 Candidatus Fibrimonadaceae bacterium
TTAGGTAAAATTATTATTAAAGATGTTGATGAACTAAGGAAAATAGTGAATGGAACTAGGAAGCTCAATGAAATCAACAATTTTAATAAACATACTAAAGCATATTTATATGATATTATAGGGGGTTCACTTTCTATTGAAGATGCTGCTGGCAGAGTGCTTTTACCAGGGAAGTATGGACCTGAAGCAGAGTTTAAACCTATTGAGGAACGTAATCATGAAGAAGAATTTGGACATGATTACGATTACTGGACTAGAGAATGTGAAATCGGAAGTAGAGAAGATTGTCTTGATGAGTGGGCAACGGAATGCGAAAACGATAATGTTAACGCTTGCCTTGAAGTTCGTTTGGCATCTGAAACATTAGCAAATATATCTGCTGTAGCTGTGGTCAATTCAGAAGCATTTAATGCAATAAAAAAATATTTACCTGAATCTTATGAGATGTTTGTAGAAATTCTTGAAGATATGATTGATAGGGTATTGTAGAAATAGGAAACAAGATAATGCCAAAGTTAATAACAATTATACTTATGCTACCCTTGTTATGCTGTAGCGAAGTCCAGCAATTCAAGCCTATCGCAGATAAAAAAACAGAGCAAATTGAATTGACTAAAAAAAACACGGAAAATACGGAAATAGGGCTAGAGAATAAACTTAAAAATGAGTATAAAAAGAAATTCGGAGTGCCCATAAGTGATTTTGAGCTTTCTATAAAAAGCGTGTATTTTAATGATTATGGTAGCGACAGTCGTAGTTTTTTAGTTACTAGAACGGCAACGGGTGCACTTGCGAAATATAGGAATAGTGAGTTAGATCTAGAGCTTAGCGTCGGAGAATGGCTGGATTTAATAAATACTTTACATAAATGTAATGTTAATAAATGGAAAAAAGAATATGGAGATATAGGTATATTTGATTTACTTAATGGCTATACATGGGAACTAAGAATACTATCTTCAGAAAAACTTAAATTTGAAGGCAATAAGCAAGAATACCCTCCGAATTGGGATGAGTTTATAAAAGCAATGAATGCCATGGAAGCGAGAATAAAAAAAGAAGGAAGCGCTAAGCTAGAAGCAAAGTTAAAAGCAGAATACAAAAAAAGATTTGGAATACCCATAAGTGATTTTGAACTTTCTACGACGAAAGTGGTGTACTTGCGAAAAATATCAGTAACTAGAACTACTACTGGCGCATACATAGAATACAGTTCAGACGATTTAAAACAGAAACAAGAACTTAGCACTGATGAATGGCTGGATTTTATAAATGCTTTACATAAATGCGACATTAACAAAGGGAAAGATTCTGAGCGATGGGCACTTCGCATTTATTTTTTAAGCAAAGATAAGCTTGTTTTTTCTAATTTTAGTGGCTATCCATCAAATCAGGATGAATTTCAAAAGCTAATGGACGATATGGAAAAGAAGGTAAAGAAAAAAGCGGGAGCGAAATGAAACAATACTTACTTGAGTCTTATGAAGTATTTATAGAACTTCTTGAAGATATGGTGCATTTGACTATAAATGTAGCAAGAGCTGGTAATATATGATGAAGATAATAATTACTCTGCTTATGTTTCCGTTGCTCTGTTGTAGCAAGGAACAACGAGTCAATCAATTTGAAGAAAAATTAGAAACTGTTAAGCAAATAGAAAATCAATTAAACGTCTTAGAGGGCAAAGATGAACGAAGAATTTTCCCCGTCCGTTTAACGGAGGAAACTTTTGTGCATATGGCCACAGAAGCAATAGTCAATCCCGAAGCGTGTGAATATATTAAAGAATGCCTGCCTAAATCGTATGACATGTTTATTGAAATACTCGAGAAAGTATCAGGAGTAACTTTGTATGAATTATAAATCAGGAATATTACGCACGAGAATAAACAAATTGTTTTTTTATCTAGCAGCAGTATTTATGCTTTTGCTAAGTTGCAATGAGGATGAAAAATCTAAGCAAGCAGAAGAGAAAAACAATCAAGTAGAAGAAATCTGCGATTCTTCTTGCATTAAGCGCAATAATTTTCAGCTTTCAACAACGAAATTAGCTTTCGTAGTCACGAAACGCTTTGGTAACTTCAAACCACGCCCCAGTGCGGCCACCGGGGGTATAAGCGTTAAAAATCTTTATATTTTGGCAGACAGAACAGCAACAGGCGCTTTTATAAGATATAAACCATGGAGCAAGAGTAATAGTTCCGAACTATTGGAGATAGAGCTCAATATGGAAGAATGGCTTAATGTTACAAGAGATTTATACGATTGCTGCATTAGCGAATGGGGCGAGAAATATAATAAGCTTGTAACAAAACATGTTGAGGATTCGTTGTTTAAGATTAATTTTTCACAAAGCTATCCTCCGCTTCCTGATTGGGCAAGAGAACATCGCAATAACTGGATGCTTGAGGTTTCTTCGGATGGCGTTACTAATAGATTTGAAGGCTATGATGAAGATCCACATAATTGGTATAAGCTTTTAAGTACAATGTTTCGGACAACAGAAAAGACTGGAATAAAGTTGCATCATGAAGTGCGTTTTATTAATACAAAGGCAAGGACTGTGGAAATGACTGAAGCTCAAAAAGAAAGATACAAAGGCATTGATTCAGAAATCATTGAGGAAATATATATAGAAGAAGAAGGAAGATGGCAAATTGTTCCTTGATAAAAACAGTGCTTGCTCGGATATTGCGCACCGCTAGTTTAGGAGGTTTCAAATTATGTTCAAAGCAATGCTTATTCTCTTCATCCCGTTTTTCCTAAGCTGCGGCCAAGGTGGCGATGGCTCATTGATAGATCCCCGCGATGGCAAGCTTGTTGACCCTCGTGATGGGCAGCGATATAGAATAACCAAAATAGGCGAGCTTTTATGGATGGCGGAGAATCTCAATTACAAAGTCGCAGATTCCCTTAATTCCTGGTGCTACGATGACGATGATTCCAATTGCGAAAAATACGGCCGCTTATATGATTGGG
>JAITUM010000182.1 GCA_031286305.1 Candidatus Fibrimonadaceae bacterium
GCGGAGCTTTTTGAAGAAGCCATTGTTGAAGAGTCTTTGGGAGAAAAGATAAGCAAAAGGATTATTGACGAGTCTCTTAAAGGCATAGCAAATGAGGTGTCGAAATCAATGAAAAGGAAGAAATAAAAATGGTTAGTGAATTAACACGCAATACATTTTTTACGTGTTTCTTTTTGTGCTTTAGCCTTGCGGCAGCTGAAAAACAATGTGACAGATATGGTTATATAGAAGCCAAAGGATACGGAAATACTAGGAAATCTGCTGCTGATGACGCAGATATAAAGATTGCTGAAAAAATATCCTCTGCTTTAAATCTGCAAGACCGCAAAACAGGCAAAGGCATTCACGAGAGCAGCGAAACAAACAGAGCTGTTTGGACACATAATATGGGGAGGGCTTGCGCCGAAGCGATAAAGCCTATTCCGAACAAGATTTGGGAAAAACTCAAAGGTAAAATCAACATAGGAGACAACAAATGAAAAAGTTCATTTTTTCAATATTAGTTTTTTGCGCAATTGTTTTTGGGCAAGACAATAAAATCGCGGTTTATGTAACCGGAGAAATAGGAGCAAATGAGAAGAAAGCCTTAAGCACTAAGATGCTTACCGCTTTTGTCAATAGCGGTAAGTATAGAGCTATTGAACGTTCAGACGCTTTTATAAACGAAATAGCTAGGGAGCAAGAGAAGCAACGTAGCGGTGCGATTGATGATGATCAAATTTCTCGCTTGGGTAAGCAATTCGGTGTTCAGTTTGTGTGCATAGCGGATGTGACATTTGCGTTTAATACCAATCATGTATCGGCACGCATAATTGATGTGGAAACGGCAGAGGTCGTAGCAATAGGCGAAGCCGAAAGTCCGTTAAAAACCATGGCTGATCTTGATAATGTTTCCAATAGAATTATAAGAAATATGTTTGGTGGAGCCAAAATTAGAGGATTCAAAGACGATAATTTTACAGTAGGAGAAAGATTCCAAACTTTTGTATTTAATGTTATCCCCGGAGCAGGTTCTCTTGCCGTTATGGACGACTGGACAGGAGCAATTGTTTCTTGGTCGTTGGTAGGTGGTTTTGCTTTAATTAATACGGTTGCAATAGGAAGATCTGATTATACGGATAAAAATTTTCTTGAAGGGGCTTTAATTGGGTTGCTTGTAAATGTTACATTGTGGAATGTTATTCGTACTACGACTTACGACAAACCTAAGCCTGAAAATACGGCTCACAATATGCAAAGCGGTTTTAATGTAGGGATTTTGCCAAACAGACATGGCGAAGCTATGCCATATTTGATGTATAATAAGGTGTTTTAATAGGAGACAACAAATGAAAAAGTTCATTTTTTCAATATTAGTTTTTTGCGCAATTGTTTTTGGGCAAGACAATAAAATCGCGGTTTATGTAACCGGAGAAATAGGAGCGAATGAGAAGAAAGCCTTAAGCACTAAGATGCTTACCGCTTTTGTCAATAGCGGTAAGTATAGAGCTATTGAGCGTTCAGACGCTTTTATAAACGAAATCGCTAGGGAGCAAGAGAAGCAACGCAGCGGTGCGATTGATGATAATCAAATTTCTCGCTTGGGTAAGCAATTCGGTGTTCAATTTGTGTGCATAGCGGATGTGACATTTGCATTCAATACTAATCATGTATCGGCGCGCATAATTGATGTGGAAACGGCAGAGGTTGTAGCGATAGGCGAAGCTGAGAGCCAATTAAAAACAATGGCTGACCTTGACAATGTTTCCGCTAGGATTATAAGAAATATGTTTGGTTCAGTCAAAGTTAGTGGAATTAGAGATGATAATTTTACAGTAGGAGAAAGATTCAAAGCTTTTGTATTTAATGTTATCCCCGGAGCTGGTTCTCTTGCTGTTATGGGCGATTGGACAGGCGCAATTGTTTCTTGGTCGCTGATAGGTGCTCCTGTTATAATTGGTCCTATATTGGGTGTGAGTGGTGAAGATGCAATTGAGTATGGAGTTCCAGTGGGCTGGTTCATAGGCAGCACGCTATGGAATGTAATTCGCACTACGACTTACGACAAACCTAAGGAAAAAAAATCGGCTCATAATCCGCCTAGCGGTTTTAATTTGGTTGTTTTGCCAAACAGACATGGCGAACCAGTGCCGTATTTGATGTATAATAAGGCGTTTTAATAGGAGACAACAAATGAAAAATACCAGCAACTGTTGTCAGTTGCTGTGTTTTTGAGCTAATTTGTCGTTTTTTTTTAGCAATATTTTAGGGGTTGCTAATCAATTACCATGGCACTGCTTGTATTTTTTTCCGCTGCCGCAGGGGCAAGGGTCATTGCGACCTACCTTGGGCATTTGGTTTACAACCTGTGCTCTTGGCTGCGCTTTTTGTTGAGACAGAGGCTTGCTAGAGATAATCTCACCGCCGGCATTTCTGTTTTCAAAAGTCATGGTTGGCGTTTTGGGCGTTGGAATTGCAGCAAGCGGCACTGTTTGCCCGCCTACTTCAACACGCACATTCAAAATACCCATAACCATATTGCTTGCAATTGACTCCAAACAACCTTGGAACATTTTAAAACCCTCAGCCTTGTACACTATAAGAGGATCTCTTTGCGCATAACCATGAAAGCGAGTTGCATCTCGCAAATGATCCATTCCGTAAAGATGTTCTTTCCACTGGGTATCTATGCAATGCAAAAGAACGGTTCGCTCAAAACGAGCTAACTCTTCCGGCGGAAGCATGGTTCCTATTTTTGCATAACGTTCATGGTAGAGCTTAATTACCTCGTCTAAAATCTGGTCGGCGTTCAGGTTGGCCAAGTGCTCCGAGTCAGGATTGTATTCAAAACCCATGCTGCGTTGCAAATCGGTTTTAAGCCCTTCCATATCCCAGCTTTCCGGATAAGAATTCGGAGCAATATACTTGCTCACCTTAATATCGGCGGCATCTTCCAAACGATTTGTGATTTCTGTGCCAATATCTTCGCCCATTAAAATGCTGCGACGCAAAGAATAGATAACCTTTCTCTGGTCGTTCATCACATTATCATAGTCAAGCAAGTGCTTACGGGCATCAAAATTTTGCCCTTCAATTCTTTTCTGCGCGTTGCGAACACTCTTTGTAACCCATGGATGTTCTATTACATCATCGTCTTTGAACCCGAATCTATCCATGATTTTTCTTACATTGTCGCCACCAAAAATTCGCATTAAATCATCATCTAGCGATAAAAAATATTGCGAAGAACCCGGATCTCCTTGTCTGCCCGAGCGACCTCTCAACTGATTATCTATGCGGCGGCTTTCGTGCCTTTCCGTGCCGAGAACGTGCAAACCGCCAAGCTCAATAACGCCAGGCCCAAGAGCAATATCTGTTCCGCGACCTGCCATGTTGGTGGCAACGGTTACCTTTCCGTTATGCCCGGCGTATTGGATAATTTCCGCTTCTCGCCCGTGATTTTTTGCATTCAAAACATCGTGCGGAATTCCCGCTATGCGGAGCATTTTGGAGAGTTTTTCCGATTTTTCCACGGATATTGTTCCAACAAGAATAGGTTGCCCTTTTGTGTGGCGTTCTTTAATATCTGCGATAATGGCTGTCCACTTTGCATCTGCTGTTTTGTAAATCTGGTCTTGCATATCGTTGCGAATGCAAGGTTTGTGTGTGGGTATAACCCAAGTTGGCATATTGTAAATCTTTAAAAATTCCGTGGCTTCGGTTTCTGCCGTACCTGTCATGCCGGAGAGTTTTTTGTACATGCGGAACAGGTTTTGGAAAGTGATTGTTGCAAGGGTTTGGTTTTCCCTGCGAATTTGCACATTTTCTTTTGCCTCAATGGACTGATGAATACCTTCCGAATATCGGCGCCCTTCCATCAAGCGTCCCGTATTTTCATCAACTATAATAATTTCGCCGTCTCTAACAATGTAGTCTACATCTTTCACAAAAACATTGTGCGCTTTTATTGCCTGCAAAATATAGTGCACCCAGTCTGCATGTTCGCCGTAAAGCCCTTTGATACCCATTACAGACTCAATTCTATTTACGCCTTTTTCGGTAATTTGCACATTCTTGTGTTTTTCGTCTATGGTATAGTCCTCATCTCTTTTAAGGCGTTTTACCAAATCGTTTGCTTTGCGATATTTTTCGGTTGCATCTTCTGCCGCACCCGAAATGATTAAAGGAGTACGCGCTTCGTCAATCAAAATAGAATCCACTTCATCTATTATGCAGAAGTTAAGAACCCTTTGCACCAGGTCTTCTTTTTGGATTGCCATGTTGTCGCGCAAATAGTCAAAGCCAAATTCATTATTTGTTCCATAAACAACATCGGAGTTATAACTTTCTCTGCGCTGTTCGGAGCTTAAGCCATGGATTATTAAACCAACCTGCAAACCCAGGAATTTATAAACTCTGCCCATGTTTTTGGCATCACGACCGGCCAAATAATCGTTCACGGTCACCACATGAACACCATCGCCGGAAAGAGCGTTTAAGTAAACGGGGCAGGCCGCTGCGAGCGTTTTTCCTTCACCGGTTGCCATTTCTGCGATTGCACCCTCGTGCAAAATCAAGCCGCCTATTATCTGCACCGGAAAAGGCATCATTCTGAAAGGCTTAACGGACTCGGGGTACATTTCCCGAATTTCCGCATAAAATTCCGCAGAAAGATAAACTTCCCACTCCGGAGTTCCGCTTGCCAAAAGCTCTTTTGCCGCCTCGGCTTCTTTTTGGCGTGCTTCCGTTAATCTTGAAAAATCAAATCCGTGTTGGGAATCAAAAACATTAAAAATACCGAGCCTTCTATCGCAGGCTTCTTGGCTAATGGCAAAGGCTTCAACCTTGATATCTTCCAAGGTTTCGCCGTTTTTTAAGCGTTCCTTGAATTTTGCGGTTGCAGCAGCAAGTTCGGTATCGTGCATTTTCTGAGTTTCTGCCGATTTTGCAATAATATCATCAAGTGTAGGCTGCAAGCGTTTCACTTTCCGGGCATGCGGCGTGCCAAACATTTTATTAAGAACTTTATCTAGTATGCTCATGGAAGGCAATAATATAGAAAATGCTACTCTCCGCTAGTAGCTTCTATAGGAGGCTTGCAGGGCAAACGCATCTAAATTTACCTAATCGTTGTCGCTGGGCATTAAACTCACGACATCAACACGACACCTAAATGCTTGGTTGGTAGCCACTCGTATAGGCTTAGACACTAATTTGTCGTTCAAAAAATCAAGGTAAATTTGTTCTAAAATGAGGCTTTAGGAAACGGGAAAATATATCAAAAAAAAAATAATTTGTATATTATAAATTATGAGCCCATTGCACAAAGAAATGGTTTGGCTTGATGAAGCACCTAAAACTCCGCCTATACCCAGCGAAGTCCGCATAGAGGTTGGCTATTTGTTTAGGCAATTACAAGCTGGTGTTTTACTAAGTTTGCCTCATAGTAGGCCAATGCCTGACATTGGAAAAAATTGCCATGAATTGCGTATAAATAGTAATGATGGAATTTGGAGATTCTTTTATTTCATAGATTCCGATGCCATTGTCAACTTAAACTTTTTTTGCAAGAAAACTCAAAAAACTCCTAAACGGGAAATAGATTTGTGCAAAAAACGGTTAAAAAATTACATGGACTCAATAGGAGGTTCAAAATGAACAGCGAAAAAAGAAAACGGCTTGAAGCAGCTGGTTGGAAAGTCGGCTCTGTGGATGAATTTCTGGATCTTACCCCAGAGGAATCCGCTATGGTGGCTATGAGATTCAATCTTGCCAAAGCCTTGTATGAAAGACGGCGAGGCCTTCGCATTTCTCAGGAGGCATTTGCTAGACGTATAAAAACTACTCAGCCTAGAATTGCTCTAGCAGAAAAGGGTGCGGATTCAGTTTCGCTTGATTTTATGGTCAGGTCTCTTTTGGCTGTTGGAGCTAGCAAAAAAGAGATAGCTGTTGCAATGGCTCGTTGAGAAATATTTCTCTTAAAACCAATGCTTTTTCATTGATTCAATCAACGCGCTGATGTCTGCATGTGCTTGGAATTTGAAGAAAATGATGGAAAAGCTCAAGAAGAAATTCTTGCAATTTATTTACAAACCCTTTTTTCCACAAAATTTACTGCCAATAG
>JAITUM010000035.1 GCA_031286305.1 Candidatus Fibrimonadaceae bacterium
ACCTACACACCCACCCTCACCCTAAACACCATCATCCTCCCCACAGGCTACGCATGGTGTACGGGCTCGAATACGCCCTTAGATGAACCCCTCAACGCCGGCAACAACCAACAATTCCCCGCAATCTACACCCACCCAAGCGGCAACTATGAACCGGCAGAGGGCAACATAACCGTCAACGTTGCAAAAGCCACCCCAACCTACACCACACCCACCAATCTAAGTGCAACCTACGGCGACCTACTCTCCAGCGTAACTTTGCCAAACGGCTGGGTATGGGAAACAGGCAACGTATCCGTCGGCGCAGCAGGCCCCCAAACTCACAAAGCAACTTTCACACCAAGTGACCCAAACAACTACAACATAGTGACCAACATAGATGTAACAATCACCGTAGCAAAAGCCCCACTAACCATCACCGCAAACAACCAAACCATCGCCTACGGCGACCCAATCCCAACAACCTTCACCGCCACCTACGAAGGCTTCGTAAACAACGAAGACGAAACAATCCTCAACGGCACTCTAACCTTCGAAACCAACTACACTCAAGGCAATGCTATCGGCACTTACGAAATAACTCTCATCCAGGACATTGAGCATAGTCGAAATGTCAACTACGAAATAACCCTCACCAACGGCACGCTAACCGTAGAAAAAAAACAAGACACACCCGGCTATGACATTGTCATCACAAACCCAGACCCAAACAAAGAACCAATTGCAGTCTTTGAAAAAGACAACAACATCAGCAACGAAAACAAAGCGATTTTCACAGCTGGCAAAAATCATTGCGGCATAGACAAAGCCCAATTCCAAATCACAATCCCAGACCCAAGCACCGAACTCAAAGTTGACGGCGCAGCCCAAGCAGGCACAAAAGATGCAAACGGCCTCACGCGCCATAACATAAACCGCGAACTCGGCAAACGCGGCGCGCTCGACACATTGATTTACAGCCTGCACAAAGACGACCAAGAGCTAAGGGCAGACACCGCCATAATAGTGACACCAATTCCCTTTGAGCGCATAGTTCGGCAAAAATGGGATCTGCTCATAATCAACAACAACCCGCAAACCAACGGCGGCTACTACTTCACCGAATTCGAATGGTTCAAAGACGGCGAAAAAACAGACAACACTCTGCAATACTACCAATTCGATCAAGGTGCCGTTTTCAACGCTCAAATGAACACCATCGAAGGCATAAAAATAAACACCTGCGAAAGCAACCTAATAGAAAGCGAAAAAGAAACTCCCCCCTCCGTCCAAAAACGTTTGCTAGGCATTGGTAGCGCAACGCTCCCACCCAACGCAAAAATCTACACCCCAAAAGGCGAACGCTCAACAGGCAAAACTCCAGGAGTTTACATTGTCAAAGAATAGAATCCTGTTAATCCTAATCATCGGGGTTATCGGGGTTCAGACAATTTTCGCCCGCCCCTCCTACGAGCTTGATTTGTACTACGGCATTGGTTATCCGGATTTTTCGTTTAACAATGCGCCAATTTCGGTTTCTATTTACCCTTGGAGATATGTGGGCTTTTCTACGGGAGTTGAATATTCTGCGCGGCAAAAAAAGAGAAGCAGTGAGAATATAGGTGCAGATGTAGATATTATTGACAACGATGGAGACCAACTTATTTTTACATACCATATCGACAAATACAAAGAAAAATTGTCCACCAAAATTTTACATATACCGATTCTCCTCAAATACAGAAGCAATTGGTTTTACACCGCCGCAGGTGTGAAAATCGGCATTCCGCAAGATGTGAATGTTCAAGTTAGCTACGAAGGTTTAGTGACCGAAGGTTATTTACCGGAATTATATGCCGAGCTTAAAGATTTGCCTCATTTGGGTTTTGCTTCGCAACCAAACAATTCATTCACAACGGAAATCTCGGCTAAAACTTTGCTTATGCTCGCAGGTGAATGCGGCGTGCGAATAAGACTGGGCGGCAACTTTGCCTTGCTTTTGGGCGCCTTTGCCGATTACTCGCTTAATAAAAGTTTCGATAGAGAATTGCAAAATGCCGTTAAGTGGATTGAATACATAGATGAAGCAAGCATAACTGTTGGTGATAGCTGGAAATCTTGGCAACCTTGGGGCGTGGGTGGAGCGGCAAAACTTTCATTTGGATTTGGCGGTACAAAATGAACGAGATTGATAAGATAATACAAGAATCTAAAAATATCATTCGCATTGATGGAATAATACAAGAAACAAAGGCTAATATTCTCCGGGCACTACGCGAAGAGCACATTGCTCAAATTATATCCAGAATAGGCACGATTTGCGGAATAAGCTCCTTAACAATAATCGTCTTAGCTACTGCAAGTTATATGCTCAGCAATTTTATGGGCATAGTGAGTGTAATTTTCTCTATTGTAATGTTGTGGGGGCCGGGCATTGCTGCGATTTTTGGCGGTGCTTCAACATTTGCAACATTCTACGGATGGTTCAGAGTACTGCGCGGAAAAAAGAAACTCAAAGTAAAGGACGAAGGAAAAAATGAGGTCCAAAACCAGATAGCAGATTTTATTCAATCATTGCCGGATATGTTCAGCTCAATGTCTGGCGGCATGGTTTCGCAAGTATCAACAGTTGCGCTCGCAGCATCGGTAACTGTGAGCACCGTAGCCTACACCCCCGTTGGAGAAATGGTGAACGAAGCCGTAAAAACAACAGTGCAGGTTGCAAAAAGAGAAATTGCAAGAGTGACAGGAGAAGAAAGAATAGCAGAAACCGAAGTTGAAGAAATCGCAGAAAATATTGCAGAGGAAGTTACGGAAGAAATTGCGGAAGAAATTATAGAAGAAGAAACAAAGCGCAACATAATCGGCAGATTGAGCATACACAATATTGGTGGCGAAGTCACCGATGTGTTAGTGGGCAGAAGAGGCAGAGCCTTTGGCACAATTGAACTTTTGCGCAACAACGTTGTTGTAGCCACAACAGAAACCGATGAAGAAGGCAATTATGCATTTATGGACATGCCGCTCGGCGAATACACGGTTAGAGCAAAATTCGAAGATTACGAAGAAGTTCAAAGCGCCCCCGTTGCATTGAGTGAAGAGAGCAATGAAAACATTCAAGTGCACTTAAAAATGGTAGAAGCGCTACCCCCGCCTCCCCCACCCCCAGTCCTGCCTCCAACACCACCGACTCAGCCTCAAACGCCGCTGGTGCTAGCTCCTGCTCCGGCTCCTGCACCTGCCCCCGATCCACTACCCACTGACAATGATGTGCAAGCGATAGTCGCTCCTGCCATTCCTGCCGTTCCCGCTGCCCCCGCTCCTGCCACCGTTGACACAGAACAAGACCACGCTCCATCTGCCCCCAAACCCTCCCGCTTCTTTGCCGGTGTAGGCTCGGAAGTGAACAGCAACGCCAAAAAAGGAACCGCAGTCGGCAACAACATGGCACTCGGTTACGACATGAACAGGCACTTTGCTCTAGGCTTAAATGCTGTTTATAGCAACGATGTAAATATTGCAAGCACCATTGAATCAACTTTCATGCTAAGATATTATCTTCCCTTCACCGGTCCCTTTGTGCAAGCAGAAGCGGGGAGCGCTTTTATAATGGAAGATGAAAAAAACCAAATGATTCCGCTAGGTGGCCTTGCCGCCGGCTGGCGACTCAGCATGGACAAAGAATGGTTCTTAGAGCCGGCAGTGCGAGGCGGCTATCCATTGGTATGGGGAGCAGGTTTGACTGTGGGAAAAAAGCTTTTTTAAATCTGTATTTTTCACTTCATCAGCGGAAACAATTGCACATCTCTTATTGTTGCTTGATTTGTTAAAAGCATAACAAGGCGATCTATGCCAATGCCTGCGCCGCCTGTGGGTGGCATTCCGCATTCAATGGCGTGCAAAAAGTTTTCGTCCATGGGGTGAGTTTCATCTTCGCCACCACGACCTCGCTCAACTTGCTCTTCCAAAAGTTTTCGCTGTAAAACCGGATCGTTTAATTCGCTATAAGCATTGCCTATTTCCCAGCCATTTGCATAGGGTTCAAATTGCTCAATCAAATCCGGATTGGAGCGGTGTGCTTTGCAAAGCGGCGCGCTTTCTTTGGGCATGTCTTTTATTATGGTAGGCTGAATGAGCTGATGTTCGCAAGTCTCTTCAAAGAGAGCCAAAATTGCTCTGCCTCTTGACCACTTGCCATCTAACTTCACATGTCTTTTTTCAAGTTCGGTTTTCAACTGCTCATCGGAAAGTTCTTCCACAGAAATTTCCGCATATTTTTGAATTGCCTCATAAACGGTCAAGCGAGGCCACGGAGCTTTGAAATCAATTTCTTTTCCCTGATACTCAACTTTGCTTGTTCCGTTTGCAGCTATGCAAGCACGCTCACAAATATTTTCAAAGTGAACCATCATATCGTTGTAATCGCTAAAGGCTTCGTAAAATTCCACAGAACAAAATTCCGGACTATGGTTTCTATCCATACCTTCGTTGCGAAAGTTTTTGGTAAATTCAAAAACCTTTTCCAAGCCACCCACTATACATCTTTTGAGGTAAAGCTCCGGTGCAACACGCAGATACAGTTTCATATCCGCGGCGTTGTGGTGGGTTTCAAAAGGTCTTGCGTTTGCACCTCCGTAAATAGGTTGAAGCGTTGGAGTTTCCACTTCCAAAAATCCTTTCTCTATAAGATAATCCCTTATGGACTGTATTATGCGAGTTCTTTTGTGAAACACTTCCCGAACATTGTCGTTCAGTGCCAAGTCTATGTAGCGTTCTCTGTAGCGGGTTTCAATATCTTTGAATTCATCAAAAATAGTCACATTGCCATTTTCATCTCGCTTTTCTTTTGGAATGGGCAACGGGTAGACCGCTTTTGAGATTATCTCTATTTTTTTTGCCTGCAGCGTATACTCACCCTTAATGGTTTTCATCATTATGCCGCTTGCGCCAACCCAGTCTCCTATGTCCATGCTTTTTACAATTTCATATTCAGCCTCGCTCAGCTCGCTGGAAACAGCCAAAACCTGAAAGCGTCCTTTTGCATCTTTTAAGTGCATAAAACACATTTTGCCCTTACGGTTGTAGCGCACAATGCGCCCCGCCCAGGAAATATTTTCGCCGCTCGCAATGAGTTCTTCGGCTTTTTCTTTCAATTTATCTGAGTGGTGTGTTAAAGTAAACTTATACGGATAGGGGTTTATTCCCATCTCTCTCATTTTGGCCAACTTTCCAAGCCTTACCTTTACGAATTCATTTTGCGTTTGCATTGTGGAAATATAGTAAATTAACTCCGCTGCTATTATATTAGGGAGAAGTCTCTCCCTCGCCGCTACTTCGTGCGCGGCTACCCTCTCTTGCATACAGTTGTTGCTCCTAACGTTCTAGGTATATGACGTTTTTGCGGAACCCGAAGCGCCGAACAGGCGCTGAGCATATACCGTTTGTTATGTGAAGTACAATTTTGCTTTTTACACATTATAGTAATAATTTAGTCCATTTTTCTTATTTTATACATAATAATATACCCTTATTTCATAATTTTATTAATTCAAATTGATCTGGATTTGGGAAAAACATTACATTATATAATTTTACTTCATACAAATCCATTGTGTTACCATTTTGTTTAATAAAATCCTTATAAAATGGCATCTT
>JAITUM010000078.1 GCA_031286305.1 Candidatus Fibrimonadaceae bacterium
CTAAAAACCGGCCTAAAAACCGGCCTAAAAACCGGCCTAAAAACCGGCCTAAAAACCGGCCTAAAAACCGGCCTAAAAACCGGCCTAAAAACCGGCCTAAAAACCGGCCTAAAAACCGACCTAAAAACCGGTGATATAGATGGCGTTATTTTAAATTTAATAAAAGATAATAATAAAATTCCCATCTCGAAAATTGCTCAAAAAATTGGAAGAAGTTTGACTGCTACAAAGGATAGAATCTCCAATCTCAAATCCAAAGGTTTGATTGAGCGTATTGGTCCAAATAAGGGTGGTTACTGGAGAGTACTGTGAACAAACTAAAAAATGATTTAACCGATATGTGGATAACGGGAAAAGCACCTTGGGCGTTATGGTTAAAGTCTTTATAACCGGGCACACCGGCTTTAAGGGCACTTGGTTATGCCAAGTTCTTTTATCTGCCGGAGCAGAAGTAACCGGATACGCTTTGGAACCATCCGTTCCTTCGCTTTTTGTTCAAACCGGAATGGAGAAAAATATCCATTCCGTAATCGGCGATGTTAGAGATAAAGAATCTCTTATCAAAGCTATGCAAGAAGCAAAACCGGATACTGTATTTCATCTTGCCGCTCAGCCCTTGGTACGCCGTTCTTACCTTGATCCAGTGCTTACTTATGAAACAAATGTTATGGGAACTGTGAATGTTCTTGAGGCTTTGCGTTTAACTTCATCGGTGAAGTCTTTTGTGAATGTTACTACCGATAAAGTTTATGAAAATAAAGAATGGCATTGGGGATACCGAGAAAATGAAAATCTTTGCGGATTTGACCCTTATTCAAATAGCAAGTCGTGTAGCGAATTGGTGACTTATAGTTATCGTAATTCGTTTTTTTATAATAAAGATGCTCCTGCAATTTCCACTGCCCGTTCAGGCAATGTAATAGGCGGTGGTGATTATTCCGAAGATCGAATTATTCCTGATTGTGTTCGCGCTGCCGTGGCAGGTAAGGATATTATTGTGCGTAATCCTTGCTCTATTCGCCCTTATCAACATGTGCTTGACTGCCTTTCCGGTTATCTTTTGCTTGCGAAAAAACAATTTATAAATAAAGAACTTGCCGGAAATTACAATTTTGGACCTGATGATGAAAGTTGCATTAGTACCGGTGCTTTGGCAGATTTATTTTGCGAGGCTTGGGGCAATGACATTGGTTGGGCAACTCAGGGAAGCAATGGTCCTTATGAGGCAAACTCTCTGAAATTAGATTGTTCAAAAGCAAAAACCGTGCTGGATTGGAAGCCGCTATGGAATATAAAAACTGCGGTGGAAAAAACAGTAGAATTTGCTAAGACCGAAACAGATGAAGAGAAAGCAAAGTGCATTGAAAAACAGGTAGAGGAATATTTTTCTACTTTATAGCGATGAAACTTGAGCAAACAAAAATAGAAGGCGTTTCCATTATTCATTCCGAGCCTTTCAAAGATGAAAGAGGATTTTTCAATCGTATTTTTTGCCAAAAAGAATTGGAACTTATAAGGCCGGGAATTGTAATAGCCCAAATTAATCATTCCATGACAAAAACAAAAGGGACTATAAGAGGGATGCACTTTCAAAACCCACCCCATGCGGAAATGAAAATCATCCGCTGTGTAAAAGGCAGTATTTTTGATGTTGCAGTTGATTTGAGAAAAGATTCGCCGACCTTTTTGCAGTGGCATGGCGAAATACTCTCTGCGGAAAATATGAAGGCATTGGTTGTGCCGGAAGGCTGTGCTCATGGGTTTCAGTCGCTTGAGGATGATATTGAGATGATATATTTTCATACACAATTTTACTCAAAACAATCAGAGGGAGCTATACGCTATGATGAACCAATGTTGAATATTCAATGGCCACTGAAACCTACAATTATTTCAGAGCGCGATGCCGCATACCCTTTTTTAACAAATAATTATAAGGGAATTTTATGAATTGCAGACATTGTGGCAAAGAATTACAATACGAATTTATAGATTTATATAATTCGCCGCCATCAAATTCATATTTAACGAAAGAGCAGTTAAATGAACCGGAAGTTTTGTATCCGCTAAAACTGTTTGTTTGCGAAAATTGTTTTTTGGTTCAAATTGACGAATATAAAAAGTCAACGGATATATTCAATTCTGAATATGCATATTTCAGTTCATATTCTTCGTCATGGCTTGAACATGCAAAAAAATATGTAAATATGATAACAGAAAAAATAAAACTTAACAAAAGTTCTTTTGTGGTTGAAATAGCAAGCAACGATGGATATTTGTTGCAATATTTCAAAGAAAAAAACATCCCCTGCCTTGGGATTGAACCTACTGCTTCTACAGCAAAAGCAGCAAGAGAAAAAGGTATTGAGGTAATAGAAAAATTTTTCAATGAGTCTTTAGCGCAAACGCTTAAAAAAGCTGATTTGATAGTAGGAAATAATGTTCTTGCCCATGTGCCTGATATAAATAATTTTGTATTGGGTTTGAAGACAACTTTAAAGCCTAGCGGGATTATAACAATGGAATTCCCTCATTTGCTGAACTTAATAAAGTTAAATCAATTTGATACCATTTATCATGAACATTTTTCTTATTTATCGTTAATAGCTACGCAAAAAATATTTAATTTGCAGGGGCTAAAAATATTCAACGTCGAAGAACTCTCAACTCATGGCGGAAGTTTGCGCATTTATGCAACGCATAATGAAAATACTCTTTTGGCAATAGAAGATAGTGTTAGTGATATAATTAATAAAGAGAAAGCAGCTAAGCTGGATACTATTGAGGGATATAAGGGGTTTGAGGAAAAAGTTCGAGAAATTAAATGGGATTTTCTTGATTTTTTGCTAAGAGCAAGAAAGGAAGGAAAAAAAATAGCCGCCTACGGTGCTGCCGCCAAAGGCAATACATTTTTAAACTATTGCGGCATAAGAAATGACATAATTGATTTTGTTATTGATGCTTCTCCGCATAAACAAGGTAAATACTTGCCGTTAAGCTATATTCCTATTGTTTCTGAGGACGTGCTAAAGAAGGAAAGACCGGATTATATTATTATTTTGCCGTGGAATTTAAAAGATGAGATAGTGGAACAGCTAGGCTATACTAAGGATTGGGGTGCAAAATTTGTTACGGCGATTCCTGGGGTATTAAGGGGTTTATAATTTTCTATCTTATGCAACATGGGAATCCATGCAACATACAAATCTGAGAAGGTTGAGAAGAAGTTTAATGTAACAGGCCTTTGCGTGCCGAGCAAGCATTATATGGCAGATATTAGCGGCAAACTGGCTGAAATAATGTTGTCGGTGGAACAAGGAGAATATTTTACCATAAACCGTGCAAGACAGTACGGGAAAACTACAACACTTGCTCTTCTGGAAAAACAACTACCAAAGGAATACAGCGTAATATCAGTCAGCTTTGAAGGCGTAGATGATAGTGTGTTTGAAACCCCTGAAAAATTTTGCCAAGGAATTTTAAATATATGTTCAAAATATTTCAGAGAAAGGAATTTGCCTGGTTCAGAAACTTGGATAGACAGCTCTGTTACAACTTTTGATTTGTTAGATGATTTTTTAACAAAAACTTGTCAAGACAAAAAAATCGTTTTAATGATAGACGAAGTTGATAAAGTTTCTAATAACTTTATATTCTTGAAATTCTTGGGAATGCTTAGAGACAAGTATTTGAAACGAAGCAAAGACATAGGCGCAACATTTCAAAGCGTTATTCTTGCCGGTGTTTATGACATTAAGAATTTGAAAGTTAAATTGGTGCAAAGCGGACATTACCAACTACAAGATGGCGAAAAGAGAATCAACAGCCCCTGGAACATAGCAATCGACTTTAACGTTGATATGTCACTTAGTGAAAAAGAAATTGCTTCAATGCTTGTGGAATACGAAAAAGATCATAAAACCGGAATGGATGTAGAGGTTATGGCCGGCAAAATTAGAACCTACACTAACGGTTATCCTTACTTGGTTTCCAGGTTATGCCAAAAAATAGATTTGAAGTTAAATAAAGACTGGACTTTGAAAGGTTTGAAAGAAGCGGTAAAATTAATTCTTATTGAGCAAAGCACATTGTTTGATGATTTAATTAAAAATGTAGAAAATAATGATGAATTAAATGAAGTTCTAAAAAGATGTATTCTTAACGGTGAGCAAATTCCTTTCAATGTGGATAATTATGCTATTAGAACAGGTTTAATGTTTGGTATATTCTTACGAAAAGGAGTGTATGTTTCAATACACAACGAAATTTTTGAACTTAGGCTTTATAATTACTATATCTCTCAAAAGAGTTCTCAAAATAAGGAGAAAGTTCCGGCAACGCTACTTTCGTATGTTGTTGAGAAAGGCAAATTCAATATGGAGCTTGCCATAAAGAAATTTATGCAGCATTATTATGAACTATACCACAAGAGCAGAGAATCATTTTTAGAAGATGAGTGTCGCTTGCTGTTTTTAACTTATCTGCGTCCGCTAATAAATGGCAATGGTTTTTACCATATAGAGGCTGAAACTCGCAATTTGGAACGTACTGATGTTATAGTTGATTTTGATGATGAACAGTTTATAGTTGAATTGAAAGTTTGGAAGGGTGAAGCTTCGCACGAAAAAGCTCTGGAGCAGATAGCGAATTATTTGGAAAGCAAAAATAAAAGCGAAGGTTATTTGCTTACTTTTGATTTTAGAAAAAGGGATAATGTAGGTCAGCCTCAGATGAAATGGGTGGAATACAAAGGCAAGCGTATTTTTGACTGCATGGTGGGAGTTTAAGATTTCTCAATGGACGACAGCAAACAATTTTTAGCGGAATGCGAAGCTAACATAAGCTTGCAGGGCAAAGATGCTCAGTTGCAGGCTACTTCCATAGATTGGCTTGAAACGTCTGGAAAATATAAATATTCGTATAACTTTCAATGGATGGGCAGACCCATTATTCAGTTGCCTCAAGATATACTTATGATGCAGGAATTGATTTGGGAAATCAAGCCGGATTTGATTATTGAAACCGGTGTTGCTAGAGGTGGTTCTTTGGTTTTTTATGCTTCCATGCTTGAGTTAATTGGTGAAAGAGGTTGTGTGATTGGGATAGATATTGATATAAGGGAACACAATAGGCGAGAAATTGAAAAGCATCCTATGTTTAAGAATATTCATTTGATTGAAGGTTCATCTATAAGCAATGAAGTTTTGAGTCAGGTAAATGATTATATTAAATTGAACAATTGCAAAAAAATTTTGGTTGCTTTGGATTCAAATCATACGCATAGCCATGTTTTAGAAGAGCTTAGGTTTTACTCGCCCTTTGTTAAAAAAGACAGTTACATTGTTGTTTTTGATACGGTTATTGAAGATGTGCAATTAGATTTTCCGGATAGGCCCTGGGGTAAAGGAAATAATCCTAAAACTGCAGTTTGGGAGTTTTTGAAAGAAAATGATCGTTTTGAAATTGATGAAAGAATAGATGCAAAATTGTTGATTAGTGTTGCACCAAGTGGATATTTGAGGTGCAAGAGAGGATAGCGGCATGAGTAATCTTTCTCAAATATTTTATACTAAGCCGTCAATTACTCAAAAAGAAATTGATTATGCTACAGATGCAGCAACTAATGGCTGGGGAGCAAGATGTTATGAATATATTACACGTTTTGAAAATTTACTTAAAGAGCATTTAGGAGTAAATTATGCAATAGCAACTTCAAGCTGTACCGGCGCAATGCATATGGGGCTCTCCGCACTTGGCATAGGGTTAGGAGATGAAGTTATTATTGCAGATATTAATTGGATAGCGCCTGCAGCGGCTGTTACTTATTTAGGTGCTAAAGTAGTGTTGGTAGATATTTTGCCTAATACATGGTGCATTGATCCAAGTCATGTTGAAAAAGCAATAACCAAAAATACAAAGGCAATTATTGCAGTTCATTTATATGGTAATCTTTGTAATATGAATGAACTTCTTAGTATTGGAATAAAGTATAATATTCCTATAATTGAAGATGCGGCTGAAGCGGTTGGTTCTATTTATAAAGGAAAACGAGCCGGTTCAATGGGAGCTTTTGGAGTATTCTCGTTTCACGGAACAAAAACAATTACCACTGGCGAAGGTGGAATATTTGTAACTCAAGATGCAGAGTTGCACGAAAAAGTATTGACTCTTTCTAATCATGGGCGAAGCAGGGCGCAATATAAACAGTTCTGGTTTGATGAGGTTGGTTTTAAATACAAGATGTCAAATATTCAAGCGGCAATAGGGTGTGCGCAGATGGAAAGAATTGATGAATTGATAAGTAAAAAGCGTATAATATTTAAATGGTACGAAAAAAAATTAAAAGGTTTGCTTTTATCTTTAAATCCTGAACCATTGGATTGTCAAAATGGATATTGGATGGTGACAATTGTTGTGGATAAAAACATTTCTTTTGATAGAGATTTGTTGTTGCAAGAATTTAAAAATAACAACATTGATGGCAGGGTGTTTTTCTGGCCTTTATCGCTTGTTCGAAAGGATGATGAACGTTTTGTAAAGGCGGGGGAAAATTCCGTGTCATACGACTTGTATAATCGTAGCGTGAATCTTCCTTGTTATAATGACATTACGGAGGAAGAAGTGGATAGAGTGGTTGCGTGTATAAAAAGAATTATTGACCAAAAATGAGGATAACTGCATGAAGGATTGTAAAATTGGGCTTTTTGCAGATGGTGTTGTCGGAATGGAAGTTGCAAAATTTATTATTACTGAACACCCTGAAGACTTGGCATTTATCTGTTTAACCACATTTGATTCTTCAGTAAAAGAAACTTGCATAAAATATGGATATTGTGAGCACAGTATATATACTATTGATACGTTTCCAAATAATTTAGATAACATAGATTATTTTATACTTGCATGGTGGCCTTACATTGTGAAAGAATCATTTTTCAGTATTCCAAAAATAGGAACACTTAATTTCCATCCTAGTTATTTACCTTATAACAGGGGAAAACACCCCTCTTTTTGGAATATTATTGAAGAAGTTCCATATGGTGTTACAATTCACTTTGTTGACAAAGGTATAGATTCCGGAGATATAATTTTCCAAAAAGAAATTGCAAAAGATTGGCTTGATACGGGGTATTCTTTATATCAGAAATCGTTAAAAATGATAGTACAATTATTTATTGATAATTTTGAGAATATCAAATCAGGGAATTATGAAAGAAGATGTCAGCCAAATTATGGTACATTTCATTACGCAAAAGAAATGAATGAAAAACTTGAATTAAAACTTGATGAAAAGGTTACGGCTAGAGAATTGTTGAATTTGTTGCGCGCTAAAGACTTTCCCAATTCTCCACAATGTTATTTTGTGGAGAATGATAAGAAATATACGGTAAAGGTGAATATAACATTACAGGCATAAATTTGTATATTGCCCTCCATGCACAAATTCAACATCACGGATGAACTAGACGAAATAATTCTTCGCAACGACATAGATGAAGGCTTTCCCGAATTTCGCAAATACCGGCAAGCCATTGAGCTTATACGAAAGTTCTTTGTTGATTATGGCAAAGACAAGCGCATTATGCTCGTTGCATCTAGTGCAACTGAATCTGCATTCAAACGACGGAACCGAACTTGCCGCTTATTCTCAGAGGGTGATTTACTTATATGATTACTTAGCCGAGCATGGCATTCATTGCACAAGGGCTTTTTTTGAATATGAGTTTAATGAAGAAGATTGCAAGTTTGATTGGGATGTTTAGTTTTTTCTACATTAACCTTAATGCTCCAAAAGTACTTCAACATAGCCGGCCCCTGCCATCCAAGCAAACACTACATGCTTGATCCCTTCCGTAATATAGGCAAAGAATTGGCGGATTTAATAAATCGAGGGCATTATTTTGTTATCCATGCCGCTCGGCAAAGCGGAAAAACAACTTTGCTAAAAGAACTCACTCGCAAAATCAATGCAGAAAATGAATATTACACTTTATACTGCTCATTGGAAAAGATACAAGAAATTACAGAAGCGAAAGAAGCAATGCCAGAGATAATAGACGTTCTAAAAACTGCTTTTTACAGTTCAAATATTCCAAAAGGCGATTTTTTTGCAAAAGAACCTAGCGGCATAGGTTTTGCTTCTTTACTGCAATTTGAGCTTTTAAAAATCAGCAAAACCTTAGATAAACCATTGATTATATTTTTCGACGAAGCAGATTGCCTTAGCAACGGAGCCTTAATTTCTTTTTTAAGACAGCTAAGAATCGGTTATATAAATAAAGATGACGTTCCTTTTGCCCACAGTATCGCCTTAGTCGGTATGCGAAACATTCGAGACTACAAAGCAAAAATCAGAGAAGACAAAGAAACGCTTGGCAGCGCAAGCCCGTTTAATATAGTTACAAAAATTTTCAATTTAGAGAATTTTACAAAAGAAGATGTAATAGAACTTTATAACCAGCACACAAAGCAAACGGGGCAAGTATTTGAAACGGCTGCAGTAGATTATATTTTTGAGCAAACTCAGGGGCAACCTTGGTTAGTGAATGCGATAGCGGCAGAAGCAATTGAAATTCTACAAAAAGACTACTCCAAACCCATTACAGCAGAAATCGCAAAGCAAGCCATTTATGATATAGTTTTAGCAAGGGGAACGCATTTCGATTCGCTTATGGAACGATTGAAGGAGCCGCGTGTTCGCAGAATTATACAGCCTTTGATACTAGGCGAATATGTTATAGACAAAACTTCCGATGATTACTTATACACAAGAGATTTAGGGTTGATAAGAGAACTCAGCAGTGGTTTTGTTGAACCAGCGAATCAAATTTACGCAGAAATAATAATTAGAATGCTAAGTGCTTCTCCTCAAGATAAATTGAAAATTGAGAGACCAGATGATAATTTACCAAAGTATATTGTCCAAGGGAAAATAGATATAAACGCTTTGTTAAAAGAATTTCAAATTTTCTGGCGCGAGAACAGCGAGATTTGGATAGAGCGTTACAAGAAGAATCTTTACCAATACGATGAAGCCGCTCCTCATTTGACTATTCAGGCATTTTTGCAAAGAGTTCTCAATGGCGGTGGTCATATTAGCAGAGAAATGGCTCTTGGCAAGAATCGTTGCGACATTTGCATTGAGTGGGAGGGGCAAAAATATCCTATTGAGCTAAAACTCAAAGGTAGCAGAACTATTGGTTCTGCTAACGAGCAGATTTTGAAGTATATGGCTAGCACTGGTTCAGAAGAGGGTTGGATTGTTATGTTTGACCGCGGCGCAGAAAAAAGCTGGGACGAGAAGATTTATATGCGGGAAGAATTTGTTGATGGGAAAAAAATTACAGTGGTGGGGTGTTGAGTAATGGTTTGTTGGCTTACAGGATTATCAGGTGCGGGCAAAACCACCATTGGTAGAGAACTCTACAAACAATGGAAAAAAAACGAACCCGCTCTTGTGTTGCTAGACGGCGACGAACTGCGCGAAGTATTCGGTGGAGCTTATGGTTACACGCGCGAAGACCGCAAAAAAATAAGTATGCAATACTCAAAACTTTGCAAAATGCTGGCCGAACAAGGAATCAATGTAATATTGTGCGGAATTATTCTACTTGAAGAAATTCGACAATGGAATTATGCCAATATTCCAAATTACAAAGAAATATTTATATCCGTGCCAATGGATATACTAAAGCAACGAGATAAAAAAGGGTTGTACGGCGGCAAAGCAGATAATGTGATGGGCGTTGATATTGCAGCAGACTTTCCCGCCAAGCCTGATTTAGAAATTCTTAACGATGGTTCCAAAACAGCAGAAGAAATAGCAGGCTATATAATGCAGCAATTAGTGGAGAGCAAATGAAACTTACCAAAGCCAATACTCTCAAAATTTTGAAAGACAGCGAAAACCCACAACTGTTCCGGGTTTTGCCGCAACTTGTATTCACGGCAAAAGAACTATCAAGCAATTCTCAATATGTACAGAAAGCAATCAAAGAACAGTTTTCCTACCCATTGATAGTGCGCTCCTCTGCACTGAATGAAGACACGCAAAATTCATCAAATGCAGGGGCATATCTGTCTCTACTGAACATTGAACCGAGCAATGCATACGAAGCAGCCAAAGAAGTAATGGCATCTTATGAAACACAGAACCCTGAAAACCAAGTGCTGATACAACCAATGCTAAGTGCTGTAACTTTAAGCGGCGTACTGTTCACCGCATGCCCAAATACAGGCGGCAATTATTACACCATAAATTACGACTGTTCAGGCGACTCAAGCTCCGTTACCTCTGGCAAAGATGCCGCCCTGCTTATGGTTTTTAAGGACCGAAAAACTGGCAATCCTCGTTTCGATAATCTTATAACCGCAGCTGATACTATATGCAACATTCTCTCTCAAAAATTCATGGACATCGAATTCGCTTTTTCGGAAGACGATATACCGTATATTTTTCAAGCACGTCCGCTTGTTATGAAAAAGCCTTTGGCTTCTTTTGAAATTCAATCGGAAGCCTTGGCACGAGCGGAACACTTGATTCAACGTGAAATGCAACCAAAACCTTACGCAAAAGGGCAACGAACAATTTATGGCATAATGCCAGACTGGAACCCTGCTGAAATAATAGGCGTGCGCCCAAAACCTTTGGCTTCTTCACTTTATATGCGTTTAATTACAGACCGCAATTGGGCATACCAGCGAGACAACTACGGTTACCGCAATATGCGCAGCCACCCGCTTATGCTCGACTTTTTAGGCTTACCCTATATCGATACCCGCGTAAGTTTCAATTCCTTTATACCAAAAGAGCTTGATGAAGACTTAGCGGAAAAACTTGTAAACTTCTACCTGAACTCGCTTGCGGCAAATCCAAGCAATCACGATAAAATTGAGTTTGAAATAGCATTTTCTTGCTATACATTCGATATACAGAAAAGAGCCAATATCTTGCTCCAAAATAATTTCTCAAAAACAGAAGTGGGCAATTTGCTTGAATCTCTGCGGCACCTAACTAATAATATAATCAACGTGCAAAATGGTTTGTGGATGATAGATGCCGCAAAAATACAGAAACTTCAAGAACGGCAAGAAAAAATAATGCATAGCGATATGGATATTATTTCAAAAATTTACTGGCTGCTCGAAGATTGCGGACGCTATGGCACCTTGCCTTTTGCCGGTTTGGCGCGAGCGGGGTTTATCGCTGTGCAGTTGTTAAAGTCGTTGGTTGCCGAGGGTATTTTGTCAGCTGCGGATTATGAAAATTATATGCGAGGTCTTTATACCGTAAGTTCTCAAATCTCAAAAGACCAAGCAGAAATGTCTAAATCTGCATTCTTGTCAAAATACGGACATTTGCGCCCTGGCACTTATGACATTACATCACCACGATACGATGCCGCCCCAGACTTATATTTCAACCATTCCGAAAATGAAACTTTCCCTAAGCATAACGATTTGGAAACAAAAGAAAAATTTTCTCTAACTTTAAAACAATATACAGCGATTAAAAACGAACTGATTACGCACGGCTTGGGTGATGATCCTTTGGCTCTTTTCAATTTTATAAAGGCTGGCATTGAAGGCAGAGAATACTGTAAATTTGTTTTTTCCAAAAGCTTATCCGATGCCATAGAGTTTATTGCCGAATTGGGTAAATCGCAGGGATTTTCGCGAGAAGAAATGTCTTATATGGATATTTCCATAATTGACGATCTTTTTTCTTCAGCAGATTGCGTGAAAGAATTGCTTGCACACTCTATTGAAACTGGTCGCAAAAAACATGAAAAAACTTTGCAGCTTGTGATGCCGCCCATTATTCAATCGCCGAGTGATATTTATGTTTTTGAATTTTCCTCCGGCAGCCCAAATTTTATTACAATGTCGCAAATTACGAGTTCTGTGATTTATAAGGATTATAGCAGAGAAAATTTGGCAGGCTGCATTTTGTTGGTAGAGGCAGCAGACCCTGGATTTGACTGGATTTTCTCCTGCGGCATAACAGGGCTTATTACTGCTTATGGTGGTGCCAACTCTCACATGGCAATTAGGGCAGGAGAATTGGGGATACCTGCGGTAATAGGAGCAGGGGAAAAATTATTCAACAAGTGGAAAAATGCAAAAACATTGCATATAGACTGTGCGAATAAAAAAGTGGAGGTATTAAAGTGAAGTATATATTCACCAGCCAAAGAGTAGATATAGCTGCTAATTACAACGAAAAGCGTGATTGTCTGGACCAACGTTGGGCAGATTTTTTGCATGCTTGCGGTTATATTTTAATATCTGTGCCAAATCATACCGAAACCGTTGAAACAATGCTGAAATCATTCGCACCAAGCGGCATATTGCTTACCGGAGGCAACAGTCCTGCCCCTTACGAAGGTAACTCTCCAGAAAGAGACAAAACAGATGCATTACTTTTGGACTATGCCGTTTCTGCCAATATTCCGCTTATGGGTGTTTGCAGGGGCATGCAATCTATTGTGTTGTATTTTGGTGGCACATTAAAGGAGGTTCCCAATCATGTATCGGCAATACATAGTATTCACGGTAATATAAACCGAGAAGTGAACAGTTATCATTCATTGTCGGTGAATTCTATGCCAAGCGAACTTTCTGTATTGGCAAAAACCAAAGACGGAAACATTGAAGCTATTAAACATAATCGTTATAATATAATCGGCATAATGTGGCACCCCGAGCGTGAAACGTCATTTTGCAAAGAAGACATAAAGATGTTCAAGGAGTTGTTTTTATGAAAGCGATTATACTGGCAGCCGGTCGCGGCAGTAGAATGGGTGAAGGCACGGCAAATCTCCCTAAGTGCATGATGACACTTGGCGGCAAAACCCTTATAAGTCGTTGTGTAGAAACATTGGAGGCCGCTGAAATTTCAAGAGAAAATATTGGCATTGTAACCGGCTACAAATCGGAATCTATTAAACAGCATATATCAGGTGTTCATTATTTTCACAATGCGGAGTGGGAAACAACAAATATGTTCGTGTCGCTTACAAAAGCAAGAGAATGGTTGCTGAATGAGCCATGCATTGTGTGTTATTCAGATATTATTTTCCATAAAAATGCAATAACAATGCTTAAAAATTCGCAAGCCTCAATTGCCATAACTTACTATTCAAAATTCTGGGAGCTTTGGGAAAAGCGTTTTGAAAATCCCTTGGACGACTTGGAAACCTTTAAAGTTGCCGGCAAAAAACTGCTTGAAATAGGCCAAAGACCGCATTCAAAAGATGAAGTAGAAGGGCAATACATGGGGCTTTTGCGTTTTGAACCACAAGGCTGGCAGATTGCTGAAGATGCTGTTAAAAAGCCAATGCCAAAACCGATTGAACGCTTGGACATGACCGCATTGCTTTCTCATTTATTGAATTTAGGCATTGAAATAGAAGCGATAAAAACGGATGATCCATGGTTTGAATGCGATAGCTTGAGTGATGTTCACATTGCGACCAGTTTTCATGGTTCTGGTACCTAACCCCAACTAATAAGATTAATACACATGGCTGATTTCCTACAGAACATTCTTTTTGCTGTCAAGAATTCTGGCATAAAAGTGATCACCTATGTTTCTGAAAATTTTTACGGTAAACAACTCCTACCTTACCCATACTTGAATGACGCCTCTCTTTGTTTTCTCTTTTCTAGGTCCTCGTAAAAAATGACTCTTTCAACAAGTAAATGCGTAAAATCTTGAAGACTCATATCAAAACCATTGGCAAAACAAAGTATGAATTCTAGCTTAGGTATTCTTTTCCCGCTTTCAACAAGTGATATATATTGCCTGCTAGAACCGCATTTTTTTGAGAATTCATGTTGAGACATTTTTTTGATACTTCTTTGACATGGAAGCACAAATCGGAGTGCTTGTTCTATGGATTTTCGTAAGTGGCAGTAATTTTCCATCTTACCTTTTGCTGGATACGCCATTAAATTAATATAATAAAAAAACTCGAAAAAAGCAGAATAAATGATTAAAAAAAGCAAAAATCTTGCATTTAGCAACTATATGATGACACTTTTTTGATTAATATCACGTTTTTTTGTGTTAAGCAATTTTCTATAATAGTAATCAATGATTTTTCTATATTACCCCCACTATGACTACTGCTATACCCTCAATTTGGCTTATTGTTCCTGTTTCCTCAATAATTGCCCTTGTTGCAGCCTTGCTTTTTTACAAAAATTTAATGAAAAAGCCCGAAGGCAACCAAAAAATGAAAGAAATTGCACAATATGTGCGCGAAGGTGCCATGGCGTACCTAAAACGACAATATAAAACAGTGTCAGTTGTATTTGTGGTTTTATCCCTAATGCTGATTGTGCTTGCAGTGCTAGGTGTCCAAAATCCCTTTGTTCCAATAGCATTTATATCAGGCGGATTTTTCTCCGGGCTTTGCGGGTTCTTGGGCATGAAAGCTGCTACACAGGCAAGCTCGCGCACAGCTCAGGGCGCAACGCAAAGTTTGAACAACGCTTTGCAAATAGCCTTTAGGGGCGGGGCGGTGATGGGCATGGTAGTGGTAGGTTTTGGCTTGCTGGATATTGCCGCATGGTATTGGTTTTTAAATTACGTTTTCGATAATAACATATTTGGCATGGGCATTGAAGATCCTTGGCAAAAAATGACTGCAATAACCACCATTATGCTAACCTTTGGCATGGGTGCAAGCGTTCAGGCATTATTTGCACGTGTGGGTGGTGGAATTTACACAAAAGCCGCAGACGTCGGTGCGGATTTAGTTGGTAAAGTAGAAGCCAACATACCGGAAGACGATCCTCGCAACCCGGCAACAATAGCAGATAACGTAGGCGATAATGTGGGCGACGTGGCAGGAATGGGCGCAGATCTTTATGAAAGTTATTGTGTTTCAATACTTGCAACTGCAGCTTTAGGCGCGGCAGTTTTCCCGCATCTCGGCGTAAATGCAATAATAGCTCCCATGTTGGTTGCTGCTGTTGGAATTTTATTTTCACTCGCAGGCATAATGTTTGTTCGCACAAAAGAAGATGCCAGCTCCAAAGATTTGCTTCGCTCGCTTTTAACCGGAACGCTTGGCAGTTCGGTTTTAACCTTGATTGCAGTTGCTGTTTTGGCAGGCACAGGCATAATAACATGGGGAATTTTCGGTTCTGTAATTACCGGCTTAGTTGTAGGAGTTATAATAGGGCAATTCACGGAATACTATACATCCGATTCATATAAACCAACACAAAGCATAGCGGAACAAGCCAAGTTAGGGCACGCAACTACTATATTAGAAGGTATTTCGGTTGGAATGAAAAGCGTAGGTTTCCCTGTTATTAGCATTGTTGTAGGTATTATTCTAGCCTTTGGTTTTGCCGATGGTTTTAACAATTTATTGATGGGGCTTTACGGAATTGGCTTTGCCTCGGTTGGAATGCTTTCAACCCTCGGCATAACCCTCGCTACAGATGCCTTTGGTCCCATAGCAGACAATGCAGGCGGAAACGCAGAAATGTCTGGCTTAGCTCCGGAGGTTCGCAAGCGCACAGATGAACTGGATATGCTCGGCAACACCACAGCCGCAACAGGTAAAGGTTTTGCCATAGGCTCCGCCGCCCTGGCTGCAATGGCGCTTATTGCCGCATACATAGGCGAAACGCAACTTTGGCTCGGCAAATTAGCAAGCAAGAGTGCAGATGGAATTTTCAAAGCAGGTTCCGTTATATTTACAAACACCAACGAAAAACTCAGCCAGCATTTTGCCGGCAACTCCGGCATTAAAGTTTTAGAAAGCGGAAAGGCAATAAATTTGGAAAGCGGAACTCTTGTTGGTATGTCCGCACAAAATGTTAATATAGTCGATTTTATGACTGCATATAATTTAACGCTTATGAATCCGATGCTGCTTGGTGGTATGTTTATAGGAACAATGTTAATATTCGTGTTCAGCTCAATGACTATTCATGCGGTAGGTAAAGCAGCCGGTGCAATGGTAGAAGAAGTTCGCCGCCAATTCCGCGAAATTAAAGGTATTATGGACGGCAGCGGCAAACCCGATTATGCTCGTTGCGTAGAAATTAGCACTTTAGGTGCGCAAAAAGAAATGATTGTGCCTTCTCTAATGGCCGTGCTTGTTCCTATTTTCACAGGGCTTCTCCTAGGAGTGCCGGGTGTTGTTGGTTTGCTTATTGGTAGCCTGGTAGCAGGGCTTCCGCTTGCAACATTCTTAAATAATTCCGGTGGCGCATGGGACAATGCAAAAAAATTCATTGAAAAAGGAAACATTGGCGGCAAAGGCTCCGAAGCGCACAAAGCTGCTGTAACAGGCGATACGGTTGGCGATCCATTCAAAGATACTTCCGGCCCTTCACTCAACACTTTAATGAAACTCATATCAGTGGTCAGCATTGTATTTGTAGGTTTAGTTATTAAATACAGCGAAGTAATTATGGGAGTTTTTAGGTAACATGGCAAACAGACAACTAATTGAGAATGGAGAATGGAGAATGGAGAATAACTCCACAAATAGTGGCTCTTTTCGCACAAATAGCGGTTCTTTCTGCAAAAATTCTCAATTCTCAACTCTCAACTCTCAATTAAAAATCCCACTATACATTCTAATAATAATAATGCTAGTCTCCTGTGCTACTAAGCCTGGGGTGGTTTTTCAGCATCCGCCGGTTAATCCTGATGCGCCTTTAGCGTTTTTTGGAGAGGGCAATATGAAAAAAGAAATGCGGCGAGAATATGCAGCGGCACTTCAGAACTCCGGACTTTATAATTTTATTTTTGAAGATTTTTCAGAAGAACAAATAAAAAATGCCGTTGAGATTCGTTTGAATTATGAAAGAGAAAAAGGCAATTTAATTTTGACAGCGGAATTTGTAAAAAACGATATGGTATGGTTCAACTTTACCATAAAAGAAGAGAAAAATAAAAAAGACAGACAAATCCTTTTGAATCGCTTTGTGCAAGAAGTTCAAAGAATAACCACTCAACCCCCTGCGCCTTCCCCTACTCCTAACTGTAGAGGGTAAAATGGAAAAATATTTCGCGGTTGCAGAAGTTTGCATTCCAAGTACCATTTTAGACAGTTTATCGTTTAGCGTTGATGATGAGAGCATTGTTAGAGGTTCGGTTGTTCGGGTTTCGCTGAGGGGACGCAAAAAACCGCTCTTGGGACTTGTGTTAAACGTTCATAAAAATTTCCCGAAATTCAAATTGAAACCTGCAGAAAATTGCGAATATATTTTTTCAGAGCGATATGTAGAAACATTTTTGTGGTGCGCAAATTATTACATGTGTTCGCTAGGCGAAACCCTAACCGCATTTTGGCCGGCAGATTTGGAGAAATATTTATGCACCCCCCGCTAACCGCAGAACAACAAAATGCCGTTGATATTTTAACCAAAATGTTAACTCCATGCCCCAACTTCCGCGGCGCACTTTTGCATGGTGTCACGGGTAGCGGGAAAACGCGGGTTTATTTGGAACTTGTGCGCAAAGCTTTGGACTTGGGTTTGAAAACGCTAATACTTGTGCCGGAAATAAATTTAACGCCACAAACTAAAAAACGATTCGAAGATTTTTTAGAATGCAAAATCCCAATACTGCACTCCGCCCTAAGAGCAAAAGAAAAACGAGAAACTTGGCAAAAACTATTAAGCAATGAATGCCGCATTCTAATGGGTACCCGCTCCGCAATCCTAGCTCCCTTTGAACCTCAATTAATTATTATTGACGAGGAGCACGACGCTTCTTATAAACAGCAAGATCCGGCGCCGCGCTACAATGTTCGGGAAATGGCTTTTCATATTGCGCATAAATATGGGGCACTTGTGGTTTTAGGCTCGGCTACACCTTCGCTGGAAACTTATGAGAATGCTAAAAATGGAAACTTGAAACTTATAGAGATGAAAAGCAGACCGGGAGGCTTGCCGTTGCCGGAAGTGTTCATTGCAGATATGAAAGAGGTGAGAAAAAAACAGGATAAAGATTTGATGCTTTCTCCGATTTTGCGCGATGCGCTTTCTGCAACAATTTCGCAAGGGAATCAGGCTATAATTTTGCTGAATCGCAGAGGGTACAGCACAAACAGAATTTGCGAGGAATGCGGAAACCCTTTGCAATGCACGGATTGCAATGTTGTTCTTGTTTATCACAAACAGCATGGCAAACTCATGTGCCACTATTGCGGAAAATTATTTTTATCGGATATTCATTGCAAGTGCGGTTCAAAAAAGTTTGCTTTTTTTGGGAGCGGCATAGAAAAGGCAGAAGAAGAAATTAAAGAGTGGCTGCCAAATGCAAAAGTTCTGCGCCTTGATGCAGACACCACGAGCGGGCTGGGAACTACGGAAAAACTTTTGCAAAAATTCAGAAACAAGGAATGCAATATTCTTTTGGGAACGCAAATGGTGGCAAAGGGGCACGACTTTCCGGATGTTTCTCTTGTTGGCATTCTTTGCGCAGATATAGGCAGCGGCATTCCGGATTTTCGTGCCGGTGAAAGATACTTTCAACTTTTGACACAAGTTGCCGGCAGAGCGGGGCGTTTTTTGGAAAATTCCCAAGTGATAATACAAAGTTTTTGCCCGGAAAATCCTGTTATGCAGTTTGCCATTAAACACGATTATTTGGGTTTTTCAAAAGCGGAACTCGTAGAAAGGCAAGAAGCATTTTACCCTCCGTTTTGCAAAATAATGCAAATTAGATTGCAAGCAAAAAATAAAACAAAATTAGAAACAGCAGCAAATGAACTGGCTGGGTTATTACGTGGCAAAGGCGGGCAAGTGCTTGGCCCCGCTGAACCATTTGTTGCACGGGTGCAAAAATATTTTCGCATGGTTATAACGTTAAAAGCCGCTAGTCCTGCGGATGTAAAAAAAACGCTTGCCGATTTTGATTCTAAAGGAGTAGAAGTGCGAGTGGACAGAGATTGCTGAGCATTAACCCATTCCTACGGAATGTAAAAGCTCATTGATAATGCAATCGGCATTGTAAGACTTAGCACGTTCAATAGCGGCTTGGCGGAATTGCGTTGCATTGCCGTTTTCCAAAAAGCTAAGAATGGTTTGCTGCATTTCGGCAGGCGTTTCAACTAGAAAACCACACTCCCCATGCTTGATAATATCCTTTGGACCCTTGGTGTTATAAGCAACCGCAGGCAAACCGCAACTAAGAGCTTCCAAAACCACTAAGGCAAAAGTATCAAAGCGAGAAGGAAGAGCCAGTATATCTGCCGAAGCGTAAATAATGGGCAGTTTGCTTTGCTCCACCCAGTCTATAAAAACAGCATCCGGGTTTTCGCGTTGCAACTGTTCCACAGCGGGACCCTTGCCAACCACCACCAGTTTCACCTTGCTAATTTTTTTCTTTGCCTCGCTATAAATATCGGTTAATTCCAGTACCCCTTTCTCATTGCTCACACGCCCCACATAAAGTATCACGCGGCAATCCGCGTCTAATCCAAATGCCCCTTGCTTATCGGGCTTGTGCGGTTTAAAGCGTTCATTAACCCAGTGCCCGGTTAAACACACTTGCGAAGGGTCTAAATTCATTTGCGTTCCCGAAAGCCACGTTTTTTGGTCGGAGTTTAGAACCAGCACTTTGTCAAAAGCTTTGTAGAAAGCACGCAATATACGACGAACACGATTAAGATTGCGCCTTTCCATGCCAAGCACTTTGCGGGCAAACATTAACCAGTCGGTGTGCAAATAAAACGAAGCTTCCACTGTGTATGCACGCTTCAGGTAAAGACCGAGCAAACCCATAATGCCTTCGGTTGAACAAATTACACGGTCATATTCTCCGCTGGCAAACAAGTTATGCAATTCTACGGATTTGGGAATTCTAAAGCTGTAATCCGGATAGGCGGGAAATGAAAATTCCTTTACGGGTTTAAGCACGATTAAGTGATCGTCGGGCTGCACATTTGCGCTGCACACAACTATATCTATAGGGAGATTGCGTTTTTTTATTTCGGTGTGCACTTCCTTTAAAAAAGTAGAAATCCCATTAGCATCGCCAAAGGTATCGGTGAGCCACATCATGCGTTTGGGATGTTCAAACTTGCCTAGGCGTTTTGAGAAATCACGCAAAAACGGGCGTGTATTAAACAGCGTTTTGGTGCTGGCAAAATGCGCCACAAACAAAAGCGTTGCACCAAAGAACGGAAGAGTCAGCCCATCTAAAAAATCAACCAAGTTAAACTTGCCCTTTCCAAGATTCTGTGGGCTAATATAACTTCTTATATCGGTGGGCAATTCCAGTTTTTCAACAAGCTCGGTGATAGAAGCGTTTTTTAATCTTTCAGTTATTTTTGCCTTGCTCATTTTTTTATCTATGCGCGCTCTTAGAATATCATAAAAACGATTATTTATATTGAGAATGGAATCATAATAATCCTTTACCATATTTTCATCATTGCGTTCATAGATTTTTGCAATATTTTCCGCCTCTTTGAATATGGGTTTGTATGCTGAAGACACCAACATTTTTTTTAGAAATGGTGGTTTTTCACCCATCATGCAGTTTTGGAAAATCTTTATAAATGAATATGCCATCTTGTTTTGTTGCACTTCGCAAAGCAAATTCGACAACGCAAGCGAAAATAGTTTGTCATTTGTGTCACCCTTGTGCAACAAAAGTCGCACCAATCCGGGATCGTTATAGTTAGTTGCAATTTGGCAAGCAAAGTTTAGCATGGCAAATGTCATTTTTTCCGTATACTCATATCTCCCGTATGGAGCCATGTTGCCGCTTCGTATAGCTTCCAGTACAAGCTGTGATTTGGGCTGAGTTTTTAATTTTTCCGCCAAATTCGGTATATGCAGATAAACGCCGGCTGTACCTGCAAATACGCCCATGTGGCAATCCGAACCTCCAGACATGAATTTGCGGTATGGGTCTATGCAGTAATTCAAGGGGTTAATATTAAATTTTTTAGAATAGTGGTCTATCATCTCCGGTGTTATTTGCTCAACCCACTCTCTTACAAGAGTGTTTTGCCATGTATCGCGTTGTCCGTTGAGCACTTCAAAGCGTTCAAACAGGAGCATCATTTTGTCGAAGAAAGCCTGCGGTGGTAGCTGGTTTGCAGCATAATGATAAAGGGGATGCGCCCAAATGGTGGGTAAATTGTGCTGCCGCGCATATTCCAAAAACGGATAAATGCTTTTGCGCAATTTTTCCAATTTAACTTCTTGCTCAGGTGTAAAACCGTAGGCCAGCACATGTACGCCAATGCCAAAATCCGGAACCCGGCAACTGAACTCAGCTGCAGTTAAAACATCAATGCCCTTATCTTGCATTTGGTAGCACGAGCGAGCATTATTGTGATTGGTAATTATAAAGGCATCGCAACCATTGTGTGTTAGCTTCTTTATCAAGGTCTCGCTTGGGAGCCAAGTTTCCGGCACATTCAAAATGCGACCAAGCAATTCATCCGGCTCATCACTATTGCAGTCATGGCAATGAAGGTCAACTTTTAAGGTCTCATCTTTAGGAAATCTTTTTTCCTGCTCAGCAACAAATTTCTGCTGAGCTTCTCGCAATATTTTTTGAAAACTGTCCATGTTCTAATTTATGGGAATATAGAAATTACCTGTTCAAGTAATCCAAAACTTTTTGTGTTAAGTCGTTTTCATTTTTCCAGAAAATTACGGAACCGGTGGCTCTGTCTAAAACGTAATCGTAGCCTTCACTCAAGGCTATTTCCGTTACGGCTTTTCTTATCAGGGCTATGATAGGAGCACTCACTTTTTCATTCTCTTTTAACAGCTCGCCGGTTCGTCCGTAAATTTTTTCTATGAAATTTTTGAGTTCAGTATCTCTGCGGGCAAACTCCGCCTCCAATTCTCTTCTTTGCTCATCTGAGAGCATCAAGCTTTGCTTTTCCAATCTCTCTTTTACAAAGCCAAGTTCTCTCTGGAGCAAATTAGCCTGCTGTTCCCACTTTGCCACCTGACGGTCATATTCTTCTTGCGCCTTTCTTGTGCCCTTATATCCCTCAAATATTATTTTAGAATCCACATGAGCAACACGCATACCATCTGCAGCCATAGCAAAGGAAGCAAGGAAAAGAAAAATGAAAAGATTCTTTAACATTTGGAAAATATAGAAAACAATCTTGAGAATTTTAGCACGCATTTGCTGCGCCATACAGGCTGATTGAATAATCCTTTATCAAATAAACCGGAACTTGCATTAGAAGCGGCCTTATATTTTTGTTATAAGCCATTTCGTAATATTTCATAAACAGGTTATTGTTGGTGAGCCAGCGAAGTTCTTTTTGCGCAACGCCTCCGGCCAAATATAAACCGCCAAATGGCAAAAGCAAGGTTGAAATATCGCTTGCATAACGCGCCAGCATCTTAACGAATAAGCATAACATTTCTGCTGCAACAGGGTCTGAATCGGAGAGCTTGGATATGAGGCGTGGTCTGTCTGTTGGTTTTGCATTTTCAATTTCTGTCCAAGCATCACTTTTTGGCAAGCCTTTTGTGTTTTGCCACCACTCATAAAGGTTTTGAATGCCCGTGCCGGAAACCAGCACTTCAACATCGGGAACTACTCCTAACTGTTTTTCCATATAGTCTCTGAAAGACTGGCTGTCTTTGTCAAAGGGAGCGAATGTCAAATGCCCGCCCTCGGAGGAGTTTGGAGCATAACCCGCTTCTGTCCAGGTTAAAAATCCCGCTCCTAGACCTGTTCCGGGGCCAATTACGGCTTTGGTGGTTTGTTGCGGCGCGGGCTGCGAGCCGTCTGTGTGCGTGAATGTGAAAATTTGTTCCGGGTCATTTACATCCAAGGTCGGGATTCCGTAGCTTATGCCCAAGAAATCGTTTATTACGCGGATGTCCATGCCGAGTTCTTTTGAGAGTTCGTTTCCATTTATGTCCCAGCTCAGATTGGTCATTTTGCAATGGTTATCGGAAACAGGGCCGGCAGCGCAAACGCAGCCGCGAGTGGTTGTTAAATCCGCTCGTTCATTTTTTGCAGCGTTCAAGAGCTCCTTTATGGGCTGTGTTAAGCCGTTTATTTCGCCGGATGGGAAAATAGCTTCTACCACAATGGTAAATTTTCCATTTTTCACGCCAACCAACGCCAAATTCGTATTGGTTCCACCAATGTCGCCTGCTAAAACCAGACGATCAAACCCTGCATCTTTATTATGCCACTTCAACTTCATCATAAGGAGAATTTAGAAAACGCTGATTTACTCGCTTGGGGGAAATCCCCCTCGCTGCAACCGCCCGTTACATTGCACAAGGGCAGACACGTAGGTACTGCCCCTACATTGGACGGGCGTTTTCCGCTACCCCCAATGCGGGGACACCCCGCAACGCCCCGAAATATAAAAAAAAAACGACGAAATTAACCCAAAATCACCGCAAATGACAACAGGAGATTTCCGATGACAAAGAGGAAAAATAGCAGAAAAGCAAACCAAAGTGGTAAGCGGGCAAACCGTAAATACAAGGATAGCGTAATTGTCTGAATCAGAATTGGCCAGGATTACCAAAATTTACAGAATTTTACCACAGCACTCTGCAAATTCTGAGAATTTTAAAAATTCTGGCCAATTCTGATTCAGACAATAGATGGCAGATAGGAGCCCTACTTTGAGCGGTTATGAGGAGTTTATCTCTGTTATAAGGGACAATTTGAAGTCTATGAATTTGAGGGATGCCATTAGGATTGCTATAAGAGATTGCATTAGCCGCAATATTTTAGTATATTTCCTTAAGAGGCACGGTTCGGAGGTTGAGAATATGCTGCTTACAGAATGGAATTGGGACGATGCGAAGTCTGTTTGGCAAGAGGAAGCTCGGGAAACAGGCTGGGAAGAAGGTCTCAAGCAAGGCGTGATAGAAGGCCGCAACGAGGGTCGCGAAGAACGGACTAGAGAGCTATTTTCCCTTTGGGAGAGCGGCGTTTCTTTGACCGAAGCGAAGCAAAGGTTTGGGTTATTATAACACCCCTTCCGCTTGGTATTATTTGTTGGTAAGTACATTGCACAAGGGCAGCCACGACTAGCTGCCCCAACACCCTTCCCGCTGGACATTTCGCTGGTGAATCGCCAAAGGCGAGTATACCCTAAACTAGGCAATGGGGCTAGCAAGTTACCTTGCTAATCTAAACGTTTTCCCGTTCACATTTACCAAATATACGCCTTTTGGTAGGTGTGCAACGGATACGCTTTCGTTAGGATGTACGGTGCGGTTCATTAAAACTTTGCCGTTCATGCTGAACATGCGCACTGTTTCGGGTTTGGTTATGCCCTGAATTTGGAAGCTTCCGGAGCCGTTTAACAAACGAATGTTTTGGGCTATTACAGGAGCTTGGGGGATAGTTGGAGTTACAAAATCCGGTTCTTCTTCGGTGTTCCACACTTTCAAACGGTAATCGCCGGCACTAAACTCCCAATAATCCGTTACAACAATGTAATAGATACCGTTTTCTTCGGCTGTAAGTTCCAGGTAGGAGTCCGCCCAAGAATCATCGTCACAAGCATCACTGTCGTAATATTCATCAACATGGCGGCAATCGTCATTCTCAAGCACTAGGGAATACCCATCAGCTGTTGCTTTGTAAATATACAGGTAAGAATCGCCATTTGGTCTTGAGGAACGTATTTTAATATGATCATCTTCTTGCAACTCTATTTTGTATGAAACAGCAAAATATTTTCCATCGGTTTCCCTAAAATAAGGCTCTACATCATCGTTACCTATTACCAAATCAGTCAATTCGCCGCCAGTGGAAAAAGACAATTCGCTTTTGTACTCTATGCTTTTTTCAGTTTTGTCTAGCAACTCTGCTAGGCTGATAGGTTCTCCTATTTCTTTCACTATTATGGTGTAACCCAATAAATTGTTTTCAAGGTCCCCTAATAAAATGCGTATTATCCCATCTTCAGCAGCTTCATAAGTGCCTACTATGGTAAATTCAGTGCCATCCATATAATCATGAGAGCCACCTATAGCATCATCCATATTATCCTCTGCAAAGAGAGAGAAGGCCACTATCGTCTCTACAGGTTCACTTGCTGTATATCGGACAGTTATTTTATATGTTTTGCCTTCTTCCACATCAATGCTGTAACCTTTTCCGGAAAAAACATCACCATAAGAGTCTAATATATTGCTTTGAAGCGTTCCGGAAGAGCCTTCGGCTGGCAAAGCTGGGTAATCCAGTTCTGTATAATTGATAGGTCCTACATGCTCTTCTACGATTAGCTCGTAATCCAAGGCTTTACTTTCGCTTCCTGTCAGCACAATGCGCATTGTACCGGTTTCGGTGATGACAAAAGAATAGACTGTAATTGTCACAGAACCACTACCACAATCATCATAGCTTAATCCGTCATCCCAATCATCCATATCCAAATAGATGAACCCACAAGTCTCACCAGTCGCTGTGTATTCGACAGTTGCCTTGTAAGTTTTTCCTTCCAGCACATTGATGTTGTAAGTTTTATCACCGTCTATTGGAAGCGTTCCTTGGGATGGTTCGCCAAGCGTGAGAAGGTCTTGCGCCTGCAATGTGACGGTTGAACATAGGATTATGGTCAAAAATGCCATAATTTTGGGGAAAGTGAAGATCTTCATAATTGATTCTCCTTGTTAGTTTTGTTACCTGCAACCAAATGTAGCAAACTTCAAAGCAAATGTCAAGGGTGTTTCAACTTTTCGTCAATTTCCCGTCAATTTTCTACCTTATCCCCGATGTTCAAAAAGAACCCATACACTCTTTATATAGTTAGCACCCCTATAGGGAACTTGGAAGATATGACTTTCAGAGCGGTGAGGGTGTTAAAAGAAGCAACGCTTATTTTGGCGGAAGATACCCGTCACAGCAAGGTATTATTGGAACATTACGGTATTTCAACAAAAACGGAAAGTTATCACGATTTTAACAAAGAAAAAGTGACACCCAAATATGTGGAATACTTAAAAAATACCGGCGATATAGCTCTTGTGTGCGATGCAGGAACACCCGGCATAGCAGACCCGGCCTTTAATTTGGTTAGAGCGGCAAAACAAGAACAAATTCCTGTGCGAGCAATTCCGGGAGCAAACGCCTTGCTAACCGCTTTGGTGACCTGCGGTTTTGCAACGGATAAATTTAGATTTGAAAATTTTTCCCCCAAAAAAAGTGCACAAAGGAAACATCTTTTGCAAAAACTTAAAGATAGCGGTGATAGCACCTTAATTTTTTATGCAAGCCCTCATAATTTGGTAAAATTTCTGAACGAAATAAAAGAAGTTTATGGCGAAGTAAAGGTAGCTTTAATGAGAGAGCTAACAAAAAAATTTGAAGAACACCTGATAGGCACCCCAAGCGAGCTTCTAGAGCATTATAAAAACTCCAACCCAAAAGGCGAGTTTGTGCTTCTAATAAATAAAATTGAGAATGGAGAATGGAGAATTGAAAATGGAGAGAGATAGAATTGAGAATGGAGAATTGAGAATGGAGAATAGCTTCACAAATAGCGGCTCTTTCTGCAAAAATTCTCAATTCTCAATTCTCAATTCTCAATTAAGCAAAACGCTCTGTATTCTAATAATAATCGGGGTTCAGACAATATTGTCTTGTGCTACTGTTGCGCCTCCTTCCGGTGGTCCTGAAGATAAGTTGCCGCCTAGAGTTAGCGGCTCAACGCTTGTTCCCAATTCTAGGAACCAAAGCGTAAATTTAGATTTAACCTTGCAATTTGATGAATGGATAATTCAAAAACCACCAAGCGGAGCGGTTGCAATTTCGCCTCCGATTTCCGGCAGGTTACAAATAAAAGCTAAGGGCGATAAACTGCGCATTTACTCCACCGAACCCTTGGACTCCAACACAACCTATACGCTCACAGTCACAAATGCCATAAAAGATTTGCGTAATAATCCGCTTGAAAAACCTTTTCAAATTTTATTTTCCACAGGAGATATTTTAGATAGTTTGCAAACAGACTTCTCAGTGCTGCTTCATGATTCCTTGACTAGAAAAAAGAAATTCCCCGTTGTTGCATTTTATCCTATAGGTGAAGTTCGTGCTCAGAAAAAATATTTGGAAAGATTTAGAGATTCCACGCTCACCGCAGACATAGACACATTTCCAAACATAACAAGAGAAATTCCGCTATACATTGCTCAGGCAGATAGCCTTGGGAAAGGAACTTTGCAAGGAATGCAGGCCGGCACATATTTAGCCGTAGCTTTTTTGGATGAAAACAATAACCAAAGACTGAATGTAGAGACTGAAATTGCCGGTATTGCAAATTTTCCTTTTGAATTAACCGAAGAAAAAAAACTGCTCCGATTTTCCCTTGGAGACTTGGACACATCTTCCGTGACTTTGGAGGCGGTTACGCAAAGAGGCAACAGAGAAATTGAACTTGCTTTTTCACGAAACATTGTTTTAGATTCTTTGTTTTTGCAAAAAGATAATTGCTTTTTTACAACACTTTCAAAAGACACTATTTTCCATTCCGATTTTTATACCGAGCCTAATAATAAAAATACCGTATTAGTGATAGACGGGTTAAGAAACGACACGCTCTACACAGCTACTTGCCTTTATGCCCGCGATTCTTTGGGAAGGATGCTGGACACAACTCGCAACACTGCAAAGTTCAGGTTCAAAAGAATTCCGGATAATGAAGTTCCTCCTACAACCATTTCTAAGATGGAACCATCTTCGAGAACAGCTACAGATTTTTTGCCCGGGCATCCCATAAAACTGTATTTCAACCGCCCTGTTTCAGCAGACACCTTGCAGTTTCGCATTTATGTAAATGAAGATAGCGTTAATGTGGAGGTGAAGCAGATTGACGCTATTCATTTGGAAATTTACTCAAATCCACCATTTGGAACGGACTCCAAAATCAAACTTGATCAAGTTATAAAAGACACGATTGTTGATACATTGTTCAGAGAAAGAACTTTGGTGCAGTTCAGCACTATTTCGAGGTTGAAGCTAGCTTCTTTGAAAGGCAATATCCCGGGCGGCAATGCGCAAACAATAGTAGTTTTGCAAGAAACAACTATTGATAGGGGCAGAAGAACGTCTATTAGAACGCTTGGGCGTGAGTTTAGCGCAAAATGCAATGAAGCTGGAGATTTTGAAATGGAAGGGTTGCCTGCGGGCACTTACAGGCTTTTGTATTTTAAAGATTTGAATGGAGACGGTCGTTTAAATTCCGGTTCTGTTTGGCCGCTTTCAGCCGGCGAGCCTTGGATCTCCCCCGAAGAAGAGCTTATACTCCCGGGCGGTGATGATAATTTTTTAAAAGAATTGATAAAAGATTTACCGAGCTTGTAGCGTTTATTTAAAATAGTGAGCGCTGAATTCAAATATTTGGGAGAAAGTTAGGTTCAAAGTAAATGAGAATATGGTAATTTATGTAATAATAGTTTTGTAGGAACTCCTATTTGCGGATATACAAAGTTGCTGACATTCATTTCGTTAATAAAATATTTACTAAATTACTTCCATGGCCGCAAACAACGATCAATTAACTCGTCGCGAATTCTTAAAGAAAACTGCAATTTTTGGAGCGGGATTGCTGGTTTGCGGCGTGCAGGTTGGTCATGCTCGCGGACGTGAACGTGGGCGCGAACGTGGGGGACGTGGTCGAAATCGAGCCTTGCCTATTCATCCGGATAATCCGGCAATTCAGCTTCATGAAAATCGCTGCCGAAATTGCGGAGACTGCCAAAAATTTTGTAGCAATACAATGGGTGTGTTCGGGCGGAATGTTCCATCGGGCGAAGAAGCTTGTATTTATTGCGGGCAATGTACATTATTATGCCCACGGGCAATTTCGGAGCGGTATCACTATTCAGCAGTTGCCAAAGCAATTGCCGACCCTGACAAAATTGTAATCGCATCTACGGCACCGGCAATTCGCGTTGCGCTGGGCGAAATGTATAGGCTTGCTCCCGGCACCAACGTTGAAGGAAAAATTGTAGCTTCGTTAAAAAGCCTCGGTGTAAATTATGTTCTTGACACAACGTTTTCTGCCGATTTAACCGTTATGGAAGAAGCTGCGGAATTACTGTTGCGACTTGAAAATAGCGATGCAAAAAATCCGCTGCCAATGTTTACCAGTTGTTGCCCTGCATGGGTACGCTTTGTCAAATTATTTTATCCAAATCTCTTGCCGAATCTTTCTACCGCTAAAAGCCCAATGCAAATGCAAGGCGCATTAACCAAAACTTATTTTGCACAAAAAATCGGAATAGATCCTGCGAAAATCGTTAATGTTGCTCTAATGCCCTGCACAGCAAAAAAGGCCGAAATATTGCTGCCAAAAACACGCGATGTAGATTTTGTTCTCACTAGCCGCGAACTTGCGTATTTGCTGAACGATAGCAAGATTGATTTTCTGCAAATGCAAAACGCACCATACGATTCGCTGATGGGAACAGGAAGCGGCAGCGGTATGATTTTTGGAAACAGCGGTGGTGTTATGGAGGCGGCACTTAGAACGGCATATAAATTGCTGAACGATAAAAATCCGCCAGACAACTTTTTCAATCTCAGTCCTATTCGTGGTTTTGACAACGTGCGGCGGGCAAGCGTTGATCTTGGCAAGCGCACATTGAATGTAGCGGTTGTTCACGGCGTAAATAATGCAAGGCCGCTTCTTGAATCAATACAGAATGGCACGCAAAAATTGGATTTTGTTGAGGTTATGGCATGTTCAGGCGGTTGCATTGGTGGTGGCGGGCAGCCTGTCAGCAAAATGAATGCGAAAAAATTGAAGCAACTTCGTCAGCAAGCATTGTATCAGCGTGATGCCAGTCAGGCAATTCGTTTAAGTTGCGATAATCCGGAAATTCAAACTATTTACAAGGAATTCCTTGGCAAGCCGCTTAGCAAAAAAGCGAAAGAACTTTTGCATGTGTCAGGGCATTGAAATTAAATTTTATAGCTTTGCTTTTATCAGCTGTGCTGTGCTTGTTATGTGCTGTTTTTTGGGGAAAAATGGCGATTTTGAGCAAAAAACGCGGAATTCGAGGTTTTTTTTTGGGGTTTTTGAGGTAGAAAAGCGGCGAAATTTGCCTAAAAAGAGGGGTGGAGTGGAGAAATAAAAATAATTTGATATAGCAAGAATGGTGCCGCAATGCAGTATTGGTCAGCTTTTGGCTGTTTACCAGCGAAATGTAGAGCAGGAAGGGCATTGCAAAAAAAACAGCTAAATTTGCTCAAAAAACATGAACTTTAATTTTCTACATTCTAATTAGGTTTTAACTAGAGGTATTTTAAAGTGCGTATCTTGCAAAAAGAAATTGAAACATACAACAAGTTTTTGCCAAGTTTATTGGACAAAAATGATGGACAGTATGTTTTGATTAAAGACGACAAACTAGTGGGTACTTTTGCCGACATAGGGGATGCTTTGGATAGGGGCTACGAGGAATTCGGAAAACCTCCTTTTTTAGTACGTAAAGTTTCTGCTGTTCCCGAAGTTCTAGATTTTTCCAATAATTTTTTAATAGCTTGAATATATGCCAATTATAAACATAAAATCGCAGAACTTAAAACGGGAAGGACCTGTTATGGACATTGTAGTTTCTGCATCAGAGAGAATGGCAAAAGGGAAACTCGGCTTGCCAACGGAAACAATATCATTAAAAGCTTTAATAGACACAGGGGCATCCTGTTCTGCGCTTAGTTCTGCTGTTATCAAACAATTAGCTCTTGAGCCTGTTGGCGAAAGTTTAATGAATACGCCTTCCCACTCAAAAGTTCCTTGTAAAATTTTTGACATAAGAATGATAATGCCAGACAATGTCAGGGTTAAATCAGTATTAGTTATAGAAGCTCCTTTAGAAGGGCAAAATATCCAATGCTTGATAGGCAGAGATATTTTAGGGTTGGGAATATTAGTTTATAACGGTCAAGAGGGGCTATTTTCACTTTCTTTTTAAGATTCTCATTGAAAAATAAGGGTAAAACATGCCTTTGTGTTTGTCCTAATTAGTCCTTCGGTTCACAGTAAGCGGTCACGGCGAGCCGCCCCTACATAGTCCGCATCGTCGCCGTTTTTTCGCATTTCTTTGCAACGTTGTCCAAAATCGGGGCGTTCCGCGGCGTTTGGTGAGCGTAGCCGAACCAGCCCCGCATTGGGGGTAGCGTAAAACGCCGTAGGGGCGTTGCGTGTCAACGCCCATGTGCAACGATGTTGCGCAAAGGCGGTTGCAGCGAGGGGGACACTCCCTCTAAATTTTTCTATATTCTACTCAAACAAAATCCAAAGGAAAAAGTTTATGGTATTCTCAAGCATTATAGCCGAGGAATTGAAAATTGAAGAGCATCGCGTTAAAGCGGCGTTGAAGTTGATGGAAGAAGGCGGCACTGTGCCGTTCATAGCTCGCTATCGCAAAGATCAAACCGATAACCTGGACGAAACGCAACTGCGCGATATTCAACACAGAAAGGAATCTTTGACCGAGCTGGCAGAGCGCAAAGAAACGGTTCTAAAAACCATTGAAGAGCTTGGTAAGCTAACTCCGGAGCTAAAGGCTCAAATAGATGCCTGCCGCAATAAAAATTTGCTGGAAGATATTTACGCTCCCTACAAGCCCAAGCGCAGCACGCGTGCCACAATCGCAAAAGACAAAGGCATGGAACCTCTTGCAAAAATTATATGGGAACAGGAAGAAACATCCAACTCCGCAGAAACAATTGCAATGGCGTTTCTCTCAGAAGAAAAAGGCGTTGCAGACCCGGCTGCCGCAATCAAATTCGCTTTGGATATTTTGGCGGAAGATGTTGCAGACAGCACGGAGTTCCGTCAATACTTGCGCGCGCAAATTGAGAAACAGGGCAAAATGGTTTCCAAAGTTAAAAAGGAATTTGAAGGCAAAGAGAGCAAGTTCAAAAACTACTACGATTTCACCGAAGCTTTGGGTGCAATCCCAAGCCACAGAATGCTTGCAATGCGGCGCGGTGAAAAAGAAAAAATTTTGCGCTTAACCGTAGAAGTTCCAGACGAAGCTCTGATTGGTTATCTTTGCGAAAAAGTGATTAAAAGAGAAAGCGTGTGGAAGTCTCACCTGGAAGCAATGTGCAGAGACTCTTGGGATCGTTTGTTAAAACCCAGCTTGGAAAGTGAAGTCAGGCTCTCATTAAAAGAGGTTGCAGAGCTGGAAGCGTTCAAAGTGTTCAGCAAAAACCTCACAGATATTTTGCTTGCTCCACCCGCAGGTCACAAGGCTGTGCTCGCTCTTGACCCCGGTTTTAAAAGCGGAATTAAAGTTGCCGCTCTAGACCCAAACGGCAAGTTTATGGATCATGGTGTAATTTACCCCTTGGAGCCGCAAAGAGAGGTTGCAAAGTCAGCCTTGTATTTGGTGGAACTTGTTGAGAAATACGATATTGATTTGATTTCCATAGGCAACGGCACTGCAAGCCGCGAAACGGATGGTTTTATAAAAGAAATTTCCGGCAAGCTAAAAAACAAACGCGGTGAATGCCCGGTTACTGTTATTGTAAATGAGTCCGGAGCTTCTGTATACAGCGCAAGCGAGTTGGCTGTAAAAGAATTTCCCAAAGAAGATGTGACCACAAGAGGTGCAATATCCATAGGTCGCCGCTTGCAAGACCCGCTTGCAGAATTGGTGAAAGTGGAACCCAAAGCCATTGGTGTTGGGCAATATCAGCACGATGTGAATCAGCGCGAACTCCAAAAACGTTTGGACGAGGTTGTGGAAAGTTGTGTGAACAAAGTTGGTGTAGATGTAAATAGCGCAAGTCCGGCGTTGCTGGGTTATGTTTCCGGAGTTAATAAAAGTTTAGCAGAAAGCATTGTTAAACACAGGGACGAAAACGGCGCATTTGCAAGCAGAGAGTCTTTGAAGGATGTTAAGGGTTTTGGGCAAAAAGCATTTGAGCAGGCCGCTGGATTTTTGCGCATTCATAATGCGGAAAACCCGTTGGACAACAGCGCTGTTCATCCGGAAAACTACGATTTGGTAGGTAAAATGGCAGAAAAAGCCGGCACTCCTCTAAACGAGTTGATAGGCAATGCCACAATTCTTCAATCACTCACTGCAAACGACTTTACCGATGCTGAAAGCGGAGTTGGTAAAAATACCGTTGAAGATATTTTATCGGAATTGGAAAAACCCGGGCGCGATCCCCGCAAAGAATTTAGCTATGCAAAATTCAATCCGAAAATCAAAACCATGCAAGACTTGATGACCGGCAGTTGGTTGGAAGGTGTTGTTAGCAATGTTACGAATTTCGGTGCATTTGTGGATATTGGTGTTCACCAAGACGGTTTGGTTCACATTTCCGAGATGAGCGAAAATTTTGTGAAAGATGCAAAAACCGTTCTCACAACCGGCGATGTGGTTAAGGTTCGAGTTGTTTCCGTTGATGCTGCGAACAAGCGCATTTCGCTTTCAATGAAACAGGAAACCGAGCGCAGAGTTGGCGGCAGAGGCGGCAAAAACTTCCAAGGCAACAGACCGCCGCAAGCAGCAACGCTCGCAGACTTGAAAGCTCGTTTCTCCGGCAAAGCGCAAAAAATGGCCATGCAAAACGTTCCGAAAAAACCGGCTGCTGCAGCCGTTAAAAAAAGTGATGTGATGTCCAGGCTAAAAAAAGCAATGAAAGGCGGGTTGTAATTCAATCACTCCAAATAAGTATATCCATACAATCCGGAGCGGTAGATGCTTAAAAAGCCTCTGCCCTCTTGAGCGGTGATTTTTCCTTCTTGAATGGCCCTCTTAACCCAGTTTTCCATTGTGCGCACAAGAGCTTTATCTGAGAAATTCACATATTCCAAAACATCAGAAACCGATTCACCGCCTATTATCTTTTCAATCTCATAAGAATCACCGTTGCAAGCTATGTGAACAACGTTAGTGTCACCAAAAAGATTATGCAAATCGCCTAAAATTTCTTGATACGCTCCAACCAAGTAAACGCCCAAATAATAAGACTCATTACTCTTTAAGCTATGGAGCGGAAGCGTTCTGCTTATTTCACCTCTGCGAACATATAAATCAATTTTTCCATCGCTGTCGCAGGTGATGTCTTGAATGGTCACATTTACGGTTGGTTCTTCATTCAAGCGCTGAATAGGCATTATCGGAAAAATCTGGTCTATGGCCCAAGCATCCGGCAAGCTCTGGAAAAGCGAAAAATTGCCAAAATATTTTTCTGCAAGCAAACGCGGTAATTCTTCCAGTTCATAAGGCGGGTGCCGCATATCTTTTGCTATACGATTCGCCTTGCGCGCTATAGACCAAAACAATCGCTCTGCAATGGCACGATTTTCCAAATTAATCATTCCCATGCGGAAAGCGTTTAAAACATCATCGTGAAGCTGAACCGCATCGTGCCAACTTTCGTTCAAGTTTTTTTGCACAAGCCCTTTATAAATGAAATACAAGTCTTGCAAAATATCAGGGTCATCATCTTTGATTTCTCTTTTTACATCTTCAAAAAACGCGGGAGCAGTCCGCTCCAAAACATCAAAAACCAGCAAACTGTGATGAGCAGTCAAGGCTCTGCCCGCTTCTGCAATTATGTTCGGATGAGGAAGCTCTAATTTGTTGCAGGTTTCGGCAAGCGCATAAACAACGTCGTTTGCATATTCCTGCACAGAATAATTAACGGAACTTGAGCGAGTGCTGCCCGTGCCGTCGTAATCCACGCCAAGACCACCACCAACATCAACAAATTCCACATTAAAACCAAGCGCAATTATTTCAGAATAAAATTGCGCAATTTCTTTTAAACCGGATTTTATCTTGCGTATATTGGTTATTTGGCTGCCCAAATGGAAATGTATAAGTTTAAGGCAATTTGTCAGTCCGCTTTTTTTAATGCGCTCCAAAGCGTCTATAAGTTCTGAGCTGTTAAGCCCAAACTTGCTCTGATGCCCACCGGATTCCTCCCAGTGCCCGCTGCCGCTGCTTGCAAGTTTTATGCGAATACCTATATTGGGCTTCACTCCCAGCCTTTTGGAAAGTTTTATTATCAGCACTAATTCGGTGATTTTTTCAACAACCAAAAAAATTCTTTTTCCCATTTTTTGAGCCAGCAGTGCAAGTTCTATAAAATCCTCATCTTTATAACCATTGCAGACAATTAAAGATTCGGGGCTATCCACATTTGCAAGCACGGCATGCAACTCAGATTTAGAGCCTGCCTCCAAGCCTATGTTGAATTTTTTCCCATGCCGCATCACTTCTTCCAAAACGGCTTTCTGCTGATTTACTTTTATGGGAAAAACATTGTAAAAAAAACCTTTGAACTCATATTCCTTTATGGACTTTTCAAAGCAACCGTTGATTTTTTTAATGCGTGAGTCCAGGATATCCGGGAACCTAAGCAGCACAGGTGTTGCAATGTCCCTAAGCGACAGGTCTCGCATAACCTCAGTTAAATCTATAGCGGGTCCTTCACTTTTTAGGGGCGAAACTGTTGCTCGCCCTTTTTCATTTATGTCGAAGTAAGAAACACCCCAACCTTTTACATTATATAGCTCTCGAGAATCATCGACAGTCCATTTGCGCATGTCCTAATGCCCTCGCCAACTAGCGGTTGCAGCATAAGCTTGAAGCTTGTGATAAACATATTGCCCGGAAGGAGTCATTTCGTTTAAATTTGTCCAACCATCCCAAGCTTTAATTTGCTCAATAGTTAAGGTTCTAACCGGACGAATTCCAAAGAAAGCCGAACCTTCACCTTTATAATTCGGATTCCAAGCAGCAGATGAAATCATGTTTGCATCCATGAAAGCATGCCATTCATCAGTTCTTTGCGCATTGTGTGTATTATAATTATCCCTAGCAGGGTCGGCATTAAATGCTCCACCATCAGAATGAGTGGTGCCATATTCAGACACAAATACCGGATAACCTGCTTCAAGAACTCTGTTTAGCCTAGCAGAATAGCTATTTTGCATGCTTGGATCACCTAAGCTGTGGCTATGCGAATAAAAATGGAATACATAAGCAATGTTGCCGTCGGTAAGTGGGCTTTCCAGTGGGGCATCTATCAACTGGCACCATCTTGGGGTACCTACTAGAATAAGGTTTTGAGAACCTTGACCGCGTATTACCGGAATAATTTGCTCTGCATAACCCCTTATATTAGGCCAAGTCCCTTGGTTATCAACTACCGGTTCATTGTAGATTTCAAATATTACATTATCAAGGTGTCCGTAGTCTCTAGCCATTTCTGTAAAGAAAGTTGTAGCTTGAGGAACTTCATTATGAGCGTTATGAGAATGCCAGTCAATAATTACATAAACACCTTTTGCTAGAGCGGCATCTATGGTTGTTCTAACACTAGCCATATTGTTTGGCCAACTGTGAGCGCCGGCGGCTGTGTTTGTGTTGTTAAAGCAAGTATTGTTTGTACAGCCCATAGGAACTCTGATTATTTCGGCTTTCCAATGGTCAACCATAGCATTTACTGTTTCAGCGTTAAAAAAACGACCGCTTTCCCAATTCGGTTGGCTCCAGCCAAGGCTAACTCCACGCAATATCACCGGCTGACCGTCTGTTTTGGAGCCTATTAGCTTGTTTCCTTGTGCTTGCAACTTTCCGTAGCAGGCTACTGGGCCACTTGCTTCTAAACAACGCCCCGGATCACCACCATTGCTACTGCTACTGATGTCGCTACTACCGCTGCTGTTACCGGAATCTGCACCACCAGTGGTACAGGAGAGGACAAAGCACAGAAACGCTGTGCCGAATAAAAATAAAAGGGAATTTCTCATAGTTTTCAATATAGTAAATAGGCAATGCTTAATTCAACGCTTTGGGATATGGCACAAGCGAAATGTGAAGCTACATTGGTTGGGACATGGGACATGATATGCAAATAAAATGGCTTTTTTAAGCAGTTTTGTAGGAAAATCATGTCCCGGTCAATGTAGCTCCGCATCCCGCTTATCCCATGTCCCATGTCCCATGTCCCAAGCAAGTAATTCGGCGTTTTTTACATTACCCTTATGCAAAATAAACCTATTCTCATAACTATCGGCGATCCTAATGGTATTGGGCCGGAAATTTGTTTAAAACTTATGGCAAAACTGCCGAAAATCAAGCATCCGGTGGTTTTAATCGGTGATATGGATGTGATGGAAGAGTGCAGAAAAGCTTTGAAAATCAGCAAAGCCGGAAAGGGGGGCGTGCCGATTTATGCGGATAGCGTGCCGTTTAAGGGGAAATTGCAGCCCGGAAAGGTTTCAAAGGCGGCTGGAGCGGCAAGTTTAGCCTGGGTTTGCCAAGCGGTGGAAATTGTGCAAGACGGTTATGCAGCAGCGGTGGTAACGGCTCCGCTTTGCAAAGAGGCGGTGGAAAAAACTTTGCCGGGATTTCAGGGGCACACGGAATATATAGGCGAAATGTGCGGCGATAAGGAGCCGGTGCTTGCTTTGGTTCTTGGAGATTGGGTGGTTGCTCATGTTAGCACCCATGTCTCCCTTGCAGACTCTATAAAAAAGGCCACAACTGAACGAATTGTAAAAACCGGCAAATTGCTGAACGAATTTCTGAAAAAGTATAAGAACATAAAAAATCCCAAAATAGGAGTTGCGGGGATAAATCCCCATGCCGGTGAGCATGGCTTGTTTGGCAAAGAAGAAATGCAAAAAATTATGCCGGCGGTTAAAAAGCTTCGTTCAATGAAAATAAATGCCGTAGGTCCTTTGCCGGCAGACGTTGTTTTTCCGCAGTTAGGCAGCAAAGTTTTTGATGGCGTTATTGCTATGTACCATGACCAGGGGCATGTTGTCACAAAGACCCTCGCTTTTGACCTCGGTAAAAACCGCAAAGTTGGCGGCGTTAACACAACGCTCGGTTTGCCGGTTCTGCGCACAAGCGTTGACCACGGTGTTGGTTTTGACATAGCGTGGCAAAATAAAGCAGATGAAACATCGCTCAGAGACGCATTGTTATTAGCAGACAAACTATTAGCTACTAGCCAGGATCAACGCATCTAATTTTTTAAAAACGGCAACGATGCGGAATATGTAGGGGCGGCTCACTTTCATTTTTCTACATTACCCTCAATGGTGCGCCAGTTCGGTGCATGTAGTATAGCATGGTGCAATTCCATGTCCGGTAAAGCCTAGCCAGCAGCTGGTATTGAGCCCTTGGAGCCGAAGCCGCGAGGTTAGGTTTAAG
>JAITUM010000082.1 GCA_031286305.1 Candidatus Fibrimonadaceae bacterium
GAAGAAATTCTTGCACTTTATTTACCAGCTCTTTTTTCCACAAAATTTACTGCCTAATGTCGCTTAAGTTAAGTTGTTAAGGAGCGACTATATAGTTAAAGGCATCTTTCGCCGAGTTGAGTTTTATCCCGATATTCGGGTTTTCTGCCCAAATTAAAATTTCTTTTAGCCGTCCTTGCCCATAGTAGAGCATGAATTCTTTTTCAGTCATTTCACATTCTCCTGCTGGCCAATTTTTCTATTGCTCTGACTAGTTCGATTTTCAGAGGATGGCCAACAGGTATGGCGGCCATTGCGTGCGTTTTGTCGCCGCCGCTCTCAGCCCAAAGCTGTTGCGCCATCTCCATGGCTTCCGGATTCACCACCGCACTCCCACCATTCCCCTCAGCCAAATGCCCGTACTTGTCGTAGGCAAGTTTGGTGACCATCTGCCCAAGAGTAGGGCGCATGACATCAGCAGCGCAAGCCTTTTTGAGGAGGGCGTGTGTGGAGGGGGGGATTAGTAAATAAATCCTTTTACGGCTCTTTTTTTTCATTTTAAGTTCCTTATTGATGTTTTGGCTAATGCTATAGCAGTGAAGGTTAAGCAAAATCTATCACTTTCGCCTATATTAATATTGGAAATCCATGCGATTAGAAGCGCATACGAAAGCCAAAGTATTGAAAGAAAAAAAAGTTTTATCAATTTAATATCCATATCAGTCATTTTCCACTCTCCTGTTGTCTGATTTTTTCCCCAATTTTCTCTATACGCTCATTTTCTTTATCTGCATTATAAACCAGCAAGGATATCTTCCATGATTTTATAGGCTTGTCGAAATGGTCTATTGTCGGTTTTTCCGTGCTATCCCACCACTCTTGGAGTATTTCAGGATCAATTTTATATCTCCGGCTGATTTCGATGGCTATAAGATAGTGAGGCATTGTAAAAGGCAGTGAAACGGCTTTAGCTGTCCCCCTGTTGTTCAGCCCATGCGGTCCGTCTATCTTGATGTTATCTTCTATAAAGCGGCTTAGGGCTTCGCAGAGCGTTTCGCCTGTCTTTCGATTGGTATTACTCACAAATAGATTGAAAGCCGTTTCGGTGATTGGCACTATCACGGTGTTTTCCCAGGAATTTTTCATTTTAAACAACCTCTTGTTGTTGCTGTGGTGAATATTTTTCCAGTATGGCTATGGCTGCCAGCTGGCCCATGTTAAGGTTGTACGGATGCTTTCTGCTTTCATCTACGAGCGTGTCGTAGGCAAGTATAGGAATAGCAACCGGTTTATGCTTAGCTTCTTTTTTCATTTTATCCCCCTTACGCAGCGTAAATAATTTTTGTATGTTGCGCAGAAATTAGATGCTTCAATCTCTTCCAAGTTTCTGCTGTAAGTTTTATTCGCGCAGGCGAAGTAAAAGGTTGGTCCGAAATTCTTAAGCCACCAAACGTTCATTATATGGGAATTTTCAAGCCAGCCCGATTTTAACGAATTTTCCCATTCATGCAATTTAGGTAGCCGCCATCCGCTAGGCATCACAAGTTGTGTCATATGATAAGTGTACCGCCTACCAAATTCATCAATAGGCTTGTCACTGCCTTTATAATAATATTTTAAATCTTCATCCATCCATTCCAATTTATTTATTCGAACGGTCCGGTAAATTCTACCATCTCTTTCATCAGTGAAGGTGCTGTATTTTATAGGGAACGTTTTTTCGCATTTACCTATAAGAGGACATTCCATTGGGAGGGCCTCAAGGTGAGGACAGCAACAATGTTTTTTACAACCGACGATCTTTCTGAGTATTTCACAGAACATTTTCTACTCCTTTCTAGACGAAATCTAGATTTTACTAAGTTATTTCTAGTAATATACAATATTTTCTAGAAAAAAGTTAATAAAAATGAAAAAAAGTCATTTTTTATTAAAAAAAATCTAATTTTTTTTAATAAATGAGGTTGAATATGTCAAAAATTGACTTTTTAGGGTTTATTAACCGTAAAAAAATAAGCCAAACCAAGTTGGCGAGTATGCTAGGTGTAACAACCGCAACTGTTAATATGTATTGTAAGGGAAGGTCTGGGATTGGCTTTGATAAAGTTGGGGTGCTTGTAGATCTAGGTATTACTCCGGAAGAATTGTTTGGTAAAGAGGTTGGCGGGAAGCTACGTAATAATATATTAAAGGAAAGTATGCCCGAGCCTCGGGAGCTGGCTAATTTGAGCGATGATGCTGTTATAGATATTTTTAGTCGGGGGTTAAAACTTATGATTGGTTCGAGGAGAGTGCAATGATTTGCGATAAAGAAAATGTGGTTCTTACCGGGTTCCGCAATCTAGATGCGCTAACTGGCGGGATGCGCAGAAAGGAAATGATTGTATTTGCAGGCAACTATCCAGGTATTGGTAAAAGTACTTTTACGCTAAACATAGCCATCAGTTTAGCTTATGCCGGTAAATCTATCGTGCTATTTAGCGGAGAATTAAAGAAAAATAAAATAAGCGAGCGGTTGTTGTGCATGCGGTCCGGAATAGATTCGAAGATGTTCCGCGACTTGTCTTTTATGCCAAGCGACATAAATAATATGAAAAATTCTGCTAATGAATTTAAGAATCTGAATTTTCTAGTCCATGACGATGAAATAAGGATTGAAACAGTTAAAAGCAAGTGTGCGGAAATAAAGCGTGAGAAGGGACTGGACTTGGTTATAATAGACAACCTGCATTCTTTGAAACTTGGCATAGAAGGCAACCAGACGGCTGCCATTGAAGATATATGTAGCAAAGCGAGGGCTATGGCGGTGGAGCTTGATGTTCCCGCTCTTTGCACATCCAAAGTTACCAGAAAGGCATACAATAACAATCCGAAGCTTGACCATTTGCGTGACTCGAATAGGATAGGTGACTATGCCGCGCAAGTGTGGTTTTTAATCTGGAAAGAAAAGTCAGAAGAAGCTGAACTTAGGATTATCAAAAACACCGGTGGCAAAACTGGTTCTGTGAGATTCCATTTTACAGGCGAGCGTTTCTTTTTCAGTGAGGTTTGAGGTTAGGAGGAGGCAATGATTTGCGATACGATACCGGTAGATTCGCCTTGTCAAATAAGGCAGGTTTGTACGGATACTATTACTGTTAATCAGACTATTATAGATACTGTCCATAGGGTTGTAGCTGATAGTACAGCGATTAAGGCAACGGAAAAAGCTTTGGAAGTTTATAACACTTCTTTTGTAAATATGCAAAGTTCATTTTCAAATTTCTTAATTGCTATTAGTATAGTTACTGCAATTCTATCTCTATTTATAGGAGCTTTAGTTTTGATTAATTTTTTATCTACTAATGCTTCAAAAAAAGAAATGAAAGAGAAAATTAAAGAGTTTGAAGATAAGGTTGTGAAATATGAGGCTGCTTTCTTAAAAATGAAAGGTATTGAAGAAAAAACGGAAAGCGTTTATCGTGAAATATGTAGCATACATCTTACATCTGCTGTATTTAATGTCTCTTTCTGGGGGAAAATCCCTCGCCTTCAGGCGAAGACTTTAGTTTAATATATTACGGTTATGCAAAACTATCGCAAGACCAGCCATACCACCTATGACTGCAAGTATC
>JAITUM010000094.1 GCA_031286305.1 Candidatus Fibrimonadaceae bacterium
AATAGCGAGGTTGAGCAGCCAAGTGAGCATTGGAAAACAAGAGAAGGAGGCTCAGGAGGGCAGCAAAATATTCAGCAACAATTAATGGAATTCACATTAATTATGCAAGATTTTAAATAGCGGGGAGAAAACTAAAGAATAGAGGTTAGTAAATGAAAAAAAAGAGATTATTAATCTTAGTATTCCTTGCTATGCTCTATTTTGCCTGTTCACAAGAGACGGAGTATGTTTCTTGTGAAAGCGGACATGGGTATTTGCATAAAGATGGTGAGAAATTTGTGTGCCCTTTTACTTTCCGTGTGCTAAATGCCCAAAAAGAATGGGAAGAAGTGAAAAAATCTAGGGTAATATCAAAAGATGCAGTTCACTAGCGCGGAAGCTTAGGGAGTTGGCATAAATTTACTAAATTCCTTATATGAAAGTGAAAATATTTATTATTCTCTATTTTATGGCTGTTACACATGCAAGTGAGCTGTTTCAACATGGGCATGGAATAATAGATAACATTTCGACAACCGACTCAGTGCTTTACCTTACACTTGACGCTTGCGATTCTCGCCCAAACGGATATGATGCCAAACTTATTAATTTCCTTCGCAAAGAAGGCATACAGGCAACTCTTTTTTTGAATTCAAGTTGGATTAACGCAAACCCCAAAACCGCACAAGACTTGGCTAATGACTCGCTTTTCAAAATTGAAAACCACGGTGCTCGTCACAGACCGGCAAGCCTCGCAGGTAAGTCTGCTTATGCCATCAAAGGTGCAAGCTCCAAAGAAGGATTATTGAGCGATATTCTTCCAAACCAAAGCAAAATTTTTACGCTAACCGGGCGCGAACCAACATGGTTTCGTTCCGGCACAGCGCATTACGATGCTGAGGCTGTGCATGAGATTCTTGCGCTCGGACTTAAGATAGCAGGTTTTGCAGTAAATGCAGACTATGGCAGCACTGCCCCAAAAAAGACTATTGAAAAGCTCGTTGCCCAAGCTCTCCCGGGTGATATAATCCTTGCACACATGAATCGCCCCGAATCCGAAGTTGCTGCAGGTTTAATGAGTTCGCTTTTAAAAATGAAAAACTTAGGTTACCATTTTGAAAAACTTCCGGATTGAATAGCGTTTTCTACGTTCTACAACGAAATGCTTTCTCAGGTGAAAAAAATAATAGCTATTGCCAGCGGCAAGGGTGGTGTTGGCAAGTCCACTGTTACGGCAAATCTTGCTATGGCAGCTGCCCTTGAAGGAAAATCCGTTGGTATTTTGGATGCCGATTTATATGGTCCGAGCATGGGAATAATGTTTGGCTTGAGCGGCGCATCGGAATTGCATGAAAATGGGCATATAATCCCTACTTTTTCGCACGGGGTTAAGGTTGCCACTCTTGCGCAATTATTCCCGGCAGATAAAGCGAATGTGTGGAGAGGGCCACGTGCAGCCGCACTTGTTAACAATTTGCTGAATTTTGTGCACTGGGGCAATTTGGATATGCTATTTATAGATTTGCCACCCGGCACGGGAGATATTCAGCTTTCCATTATTCAGGGCTGCAAATTAACCGGAGCCATTATAGTTTGCACTCCGCAAACCGTAGCTCTTGCGGATTGCCTTAAAGGCATTGATCTTTTTAGGGAAACAAAGGTGCCTATTCTCGGTTTAATTGAAAATATGAGCGGTTTTATTTGCGATAATTGCGAAAAGGAACATTTTATTTTCGGCAAAAATGGCGCGAAAGACCTAGCCGAAAAACTCGGTGTTCCGCTTTTGGGACAAATTCCCATTGAAGCCTCTTTGATGCAAGGTGGTGAAAACGGCGTTCCCGCTGTGCTTGCAAACCCAAACAGTGTAAGCGCACGTGCATTTGGAGAAATGGCGGTGAGTTTAGGAGATAGCTAATTTACTATATTACCAATAATATACTATTCAAAAGAATAAGAGGTATTATGGGTTTGTTAGATGTTTTTAAACCGAAGTGGCAAAGTTCGGATCCTGTTCTGCGTAGACAGGCCGTTCAAAATTTGAATTCCACTGATTTAGACGCCCTTCTGGATGTAGCTAAAAATGATGAAAGCGCAGATTTAAGGAAAATTGCTATCCAAAAAATATCATCAACTGCGCATCTGAGCAATTTATTGAAAACCGAGCAGGATGCTTCGGTGCAAAACACAATAAAAGAGGTTTTGAGAAAGTTTTGGGTTAAGACGGTAAAAAGTCACACCGGCAAGCCCGATGAAGAAATCCGCAAAATACTTGGCGAGCTGCAAGCAAAAGATAAAGACGAGCTGCTAACAACGGCAAAATCCGTGGATATTCGCATGGAATTGTTATCCGGTTGCTCCAAACAAAGCGTGCTTGCCGCAGTTGCCAAAGGAGACTCCCAAGAGGCGGTAGCGCTGGCTGCACTTGAAAAATTGCAAAGCGAAAGCCTTCTTGAAGAGGTTGCCGGCAACAAAGACGGCTCAAAATTCGATTCCGTGCGCCGCAAAGCAAAAGAAATATTCGATACAATCCAAGCTGCCAAAATAGACCCTGCAAAGGAAGAAGCAAATCTGCTTGCTCAAAAGCAAATAGCACTGCTCTCCCATGCCACAAGACTTTTGGAAAACAAAAACCCTCTAGCCGTTGATGCGGAAATGCAAAGGCTGGAAGCCACCGCTCAAGGCTTGGAGCAAAACCATGATTTAACCTCCGTCTTTGAAAAACACAAAGAAAATGTTGCCGCTGAAAAGGCTCGCATAGCAGAAGAACAGGCTAAGAAAGAAGCAGAAGAACGAGCGAAAGAACAAGTAAAGGAGCAGGCAAAGGAGCAAACGAAAAAAAACGAAGATAAGTATGAGGAGGAGACTTACATGGACATGGAAGAAAGATTAGAAGAAAGACCGGAAGAAATGGAAGACAAGCTAAGCGAAGAGGAGTACAATGAAAAGTTGCCTCTGCTGCAAGCTATAATAGACAGGGTAAACGACCTGGACGAGAATGGAGATTTCAACGAAATTTCTCAAAACATAAGGCAAGCCTTCTACGACTGGAAAGAAGTTGTGGGCGAAAAAAAAGGTCAGTTCAAAAACCTTTACAAGGAATTCAGAACTGCAACAAGCCGCTTTCAGAACCTGCAAGAGTGGGCTTCTTGGCATGCGGAACAAATAAGAGAGCAGTTGATAAAAGAAATTGAAGAGCTTGCAAATGCTCCGATCGCTTTGGAAAACAGAACCAAGGCTTTTTCCATGCTCGAGCAATGGAAGGCTGCCGGTTACATGCCTGCCACAAAAATCCAAGAATTTTGGCCGCGCTTCAAGGCCGGGTTAGACAAAGTTATGGATTCCGTTGCGCCTTTGTTAAAAGAGCAAGAAAAAGATCAAGAAGGAAACCTGAGAACCAAAGAAGAAATCTGTGCTGAAATAGAAGAGCTTGCACAGACAGAAGGCGAATGGGCAGAGCAGCTAAAAAAGATTCAGGAGTTGCAAGCCAAGTGGAAGAGCATAGGCTTTGTTCCAAAAACTCAAAACCATATAATCTGGGAACGCTATCAGGCTGCTATAAATTCCTTCTTCAAAAAACAAGAGGTGTATAAAAAACGCATTAGCGAACAGATAAGCGAACGTGTTGAGGCAAGAGAAAAACTTTGCGAAGAAGCAGAGGCCCTTGCAGACTCCACCGATTGGAAAAACACTCCTAGAGCGTTCACAAAACTCAGCGCAGAGTGGAAAACCGCAGGTTCCGTTCCAGCCGAGGAATACGAAAGATTATTGCAAAGATTTAAAAAGGCAAGCGATACTTTCTTTGAAAACAGAAATGCTTTTTTTGATAACTCCAGAAAGTCTAGAGAAGACTTGTGCCAAAAGCTTGAGTCTTTTGAGTTTGATGCCACGAGTGCAGAGTCTGTTGCTGCGTGGAAGCTTATTGAAGAGGAATGGAAAACGCTTGGAAGCAATGGATTTTCAAAGGAGCTTAGCGAAAGATTTTTCACAGTTTCCGACCGTATATGGGAAGCAGCTTCAAAAAGCAACCCGGAGATTGCAAAGGAATTGGATAAGAATTGGGAAATGAAGCACAGTTTAATGGAACAGTTGAAAGGTCTTTTGGAGCAAGACAACTTCAAATTCAAAACTTTGCAAACAGTTCGCAAACTGCAAGCCGACTGGGAAAGCACGGGTCGTTGCGGAGCTGCAGAAGTTGAGATTTCTGCCAAATTTGCCGAGCAAGTTCAATCCTTTTTCTCAATTTACAATGACCAAAAAGAAATTAGAGGTAACCTGGACAAAATAAATGCTCAAAAGAAAGAAGAGCTGTGCAGGCAAGCTGAAGAGCTTTTGGTAAAAGCGCAAAGCCAAACTCTTACACGAGCGGAAGTTATTTCCGAAGCGTCTTCGTTAAGAGCCGCATGGAGAGAGTCCGGCAATGTTTCAATGCACTTGGCAAAAACTTTGTGGAAGCGCTTTAACACGGCGTGCAATTCCGCTTGCCACGCATTTAACGGCGCAGAAACAAATGAGGAAACACCACCGGAATAAGAGGTAGAATTTGCCCAAGCAATGCATTATAGCCCTTGATTTAGAAGGCGTTCTTTCACCGGAAATTTGGATTTCCGTTGCCGAGCAAACAAAGATAGATGAGCTTCGCTTAACAACGCGCGACATTTCCGATTACGATGAACTTATGCAGCGTCGTTTGAAAATTTTAGACGAGCACAACATAAAACTTTCGGACATTCAAAGCGTTATTGAAAAGTTACCGCTCTTGGATGGCGCAAGGGAGTTTTTGGATGAACTTCGCTCAACTCATCAGGTGATAATTTTATCTGACACTTTTGCTGAGTTTGCAAAACCGATAATGAAGAATTTGGGCTACCCCACTTTGTTTTGCCATAATCTGGAAATAAAAGATGATAGAATTGTAGGTTATAAATTGCGGCAAAACAATCAAAAGCAACATGCAGTTGAAGCTCTTCAGTCTTTGAACTTTGCTGTATTCGCTGCCGGTGATTCTTACAACGATGTCACCATGCTTTGCGCCGCAGACAAAGCCTGTTTATTCCACGCCACAGACGCTTTGAAAAAACAATTCCCACAATTTAAAGCCGCAGAAAGCTATGATGAATTGATGAGGGAGATAGTTCTTTTTGGTGTGTCATTAACCATGAAAATCTAATAAAGGAGTATCTTGTGAATAAAATTGCATTGACTGTAGCGTTCTTGATTCTTTTCTCTGGAATCTCGCATGCCATAAGCAAAAATGATGCCACAAAGGTCATAAATAAACTGAAGGCTGATAATACAAGTTTATCTTCGCCTTTAGTTTCAGAAGAAAATGTTGCGCAGGCATTTAAAACCCCTCCTGGGAAAGATTATGACGCTTCTAAAGACCGCTGTATAGAAGCAAGAGACTTTAAGATTACCAACTTGGCAATGAAGCTGCAATATGAATTTGTGAAAAAAAAATGGTTTTGGGAATTAGATCAATGGGATTGCCAGTTTCATGTAGTGAAAATTGATTATGAATTAACTTGCCTTAATAACCTCACATACAATGGGACCCATTATATTGCAAGCGAATCTTCACTAATAGAGCTTAACAGAGAGGGTTGGACACGTGGCAGGAGAATGGCGAGAGAAGCGTACGGTTTTAAAGAAAATTTGCCTATTAGCGAATATATAAACGCTAATGGCACAATAACCAGAGATGCCGAGCTTGGAGAATGGAGGCACTATACTATCGCAAAAATAGATACTGCTTCAATTTTTAAAAAATGGGAAAATCAAAAAGTTTCTGTTCCCGACTATGAATACGCAGGTGCTCCAGGCATATTGCCTCGCCCAGTTCTGCTTATTCACGGTCTAGGCAAAACATACGAAGATTGGGGCGTTGAAGCTTACAGCGAAGGCTCTCCTGAGTTTAAAGCCGGCAAAGTAAAAAAATATAAGAACGGCAGTTTGCCGGATATGCTTGCTCGCAGCAATAATTTAAATACAGATACTGATGCTATAAACAGCAATGGCATATATTTTTTGCAGATAGATTATGACATTGAAAGCGTTGAAAGTATCTTCAGTAATGTTATTGCCTTCTATGAAAAAATAGAGTTCGTTATGAATGATTATTATAGAGATAAATTGGGCATAGATTGGAGAAAAAGCGATATATACAAGATAGATTTGGTTACCCACAGCCTTGGCGGCTTGGTTGTTAGAGCAATGCTCGGTGTTATGCAGGCGAGAATACCATTTTTAAAAACAGGGCTTGAAAACCCCTTGAATCATATAAACCGCCTAGTAACCGTGAATACGCCCCATTTTGGCAGCCAGCTTGCGGCAGATGCTAGCAGAATGCCTCCAGGTTTAGAGCTTATAGTAAAAGATATTGAGAATCCAACCGACCATACTTTGGTAAGTGCCAAAGTAAATCTTTTTTTGGAAAAACTAGGGCTTGCTGTTTATTCCATAATGCTAGGTTACGAAAACGTAGCACACTTAATACTAGGTTCTGAATTTCATCTAAGGTTGAAAGGACCTTATATAGGTGTTTATAAACCAGAATTGTTTGTAAAGTTATATGACCTTATTGAAGGCGCTCCAACAAAACTAGATTCCATCACTACGCTGAAAGATTTTGCAAATATGATGAAGGTTACTCGTGAATTTGGCATTTTTTTAGATAAAGACAGTCGCTTTATAGATTCGCTTTCTAATTTTTCTCAGGATATTAAAACAGGGATATTTCCTCTACGCCCGGATGGTACCCCTATAACCCTGCTGCCTATGTATTCCGATTCTGCACATAAGGCATTGCCCGAGCTTTTCAGACTGGCAGGTGAAGAAGCAGATTATTTGTGTTCTAGAGGAGAAAAAGACCCTAATTGCTTTGCCGTAGGTGCTTTTCTGAAAAGTTATGTCAAGGAAAATTTTAACGTTAGGTTGACCGGCGAGAAATTTGACAAAAATTTTTACAATGCCTTGCTTGACATTCAAAACGACTGGCTAAAGCATAGCGATGGTCTTGTTGAAGTAAATAGCCAAAAGTTTTACAACCCAGATAGAAACGACAATTTGATTGATAACCCTAACCTTAAAGGTTATTTTTTGCCCCCGCGTCCTTACGCCATACATAATGCAATTTCTCCTTATGAGGCGGTTTTGCACGGACCAGTTACACCATTCAGAAATGAAGGCGCAACAAGGCAGGGCTTGGATCTTCTTTGCGCATTGTCCTCTGCTTGCGACGCAGCCTTTGAAAAAGCAGTAGCAGAAGGTAGAGGTGCTGTTTTGCTGCTTTCAGAAACACTTGTCAAAGGCGAATTTAGCGAGAGAGTATTAGATGTTACCGGAGATTTTAATTTGGCTCCGTCTTATATATCTGAAGGAATTCAAGGACTTTCGATTTCTTCAAATGGCGAAACTATATTGACCGCTGAGTATGAACCTGAGAAAGGCTCTACCATTACTTTGAAATCCAGTGCGCCAATGCAGCCGGCCTCGCAAGGCGTTATGCCTTTGGTAATGGCAATGTCTCCAATGAGCGCTTCTGCTGAGCAATTCGAACTTGTAGTAGGTCCAGAAATAGCAACGCAGCCTTCTATATCTCGCAAAGGCGATTCTGTTATAGTATCTTTTGTGAATTACTCCGGCAGGGCATTTAAGAAAGAGTTCTTGCTGCCATAGCTTCCCAGTAATTTAACCGTAAGCGTATTAGCCAAAGCAGGTGCGGCAATGTCGCCAACCATAATAGGCAGTGCGGTAGCCGCTAACCCGGAAACTCAAAAACCACGCATACCGCCAGGGCACAGACTTGCACCCGTTACGCTTTCCGTTTACCATCGAGAGGCAAGGGGGCAACACGAGAGCAATACCTCTAGACCGCGTTTTTTGATTCACAACGAAACTAATGACACTCTTGAGTTTTCAAAAGTCGCCTATTATTTTACGGCAGATCCGGCAAGATTTCCCAAGGTGGTGATTGACTATCCGCATATTCCGGTTTCTTTGGAAAATTTAGGAGGTGATCAGTGGCGTTTCATTCTTGACGCAGGAAATCAAAAAGTGGCTCCAAAATCTTTTTACCCTTCCATAGATGGTTGGCAGATTAGAGTACATTATTCTGATTGGTATGAATATGAGCATTTTGATGACTGGTCTGCCGATTACAGCATAGGTATTCCCAAGCAAAACAGCAAGATTGTTGTTTACGACAAAAACGGAAAAATAATTTGGGGCAACGAAGCGCCGGGCTTTGAAAGTGAAGATGAAGGAATTATTCCAATACCTAAGGGAACAATAGCTTGGAAAGATGATGCCCCTTGGGAAACGAATGCTTTCAAGCCTAGGGTAACCGTAAAAAATACCGGCTCTGTGGCTCTTTCAGATTACCACGCCCAGCTTTGGTTCCGTGTTCCGCAGGGTAAAAATCTTCATATCCCAGCTCCTAATATTTGGTACACACCAGAATCCCAAGCTTCTGCAAAAAATGTTGGTGGCAGAGTCTGGATGCTGGATATGCATTTCAACAAGCACATACTTTATCCAAACGATTCCGTTAGCGAGGGCAATATAGGCTTGAATTTGACTGATTGGAGTACTTTTGATAAAACCGTTTGTGGCATTGTGCTTAAAGACAAAGATGGAAATATATTGTTCGGCAGGGAGCCTGGCGTTGTAGAATGCGAAGGCTACAGCGGTCCCGGTCTTTTGCAGATGTTATTCTCCAGGAGGAAAAAATGAAACGTATTTTACTCGCAATTTTTTGTGCAATTGTTTGCGGATGTCCAACGTCACCAACTGAATGTGACAACTCTCTTTCTTACCCGCATTGGATGGAATGGATTAACGGAAGATTAGTATCCATTGTAGACGATTCCCTGGCTGTTTTAACTTCTAACAGATACAGAAGAGAGTGTAAAAGCGGTCAAGAATATATAGCAAGTTCTCGCTCAGGGTTATTTCTAGTAAATTACAGAGCAAAACAAAAACCATTATCAATTGATACTACTATAGAAATTATCTTTACAGAACCTCTGGGAATTTATTCTCATCAAGGAGAACCTTCTCTTCGCAGAAATCCTTATTTTAGTGTAGTTGGAAATTATTTTAAGGATTCTTCGGTATTGGTAATTGATAACATCAATAATAGATTTGGCTTCTGGAAAATGGGAACAGAATATGTGCCTTTTGAAAGATATTTTTATCAAGAGGATTACGCTTTGAGTACAGCCAATCCTTGGATAAACGGAAGCATATTGTTCAAAAATTCTAAAAAATCAAGTGGAAAAGGAGAAGCTTGGGATAAAGCCCCGATGTTAAATACAAATAACAAGCAGATAGCAATGCTTGATTTTACAGGAGAATATGAATGGCTGAATGAATGCTTAGATGTTTCTTACATTGGAGGAAAAATATTATGCATAAAGATAAAAGATACCGTAACAAATAAATTTGAATTAGTCGTAGATGGCATTGCTACGGATGTATTTCAGAGTATTTATCATAGTAATTGCGGTAAAGATGAAAACGAATATTATCGTCCTGCTGATTGTCGCAATTACACCATTGCTTTAGATGGCAATTATATAATAAAAGAAATAATGTTATTCCTTGCTCATAACAGTAGCGGTCCAATACACGAAGTTCACAAAATCGACACAGAAACTTTTAAACTCAGCAGTGCATTTGTGCCTGTATTGATGCTTAATAGCTCTAACGGTGTTAGATTTTACAATGATTACAACTTTGATAATATAGATGTTATTAGTCCAGAAAATTTCATTCTATACACTCCGAGAGATTTATTTGGAGCTGGTTATTAACCAAGAAGAATAGGCTATAGGAAGTAATGATTAAATCAATGTTTGGGTTAGGGTATGCAGAGGCGGGTATGTTATTTACCAAGAGGAAAAAATGAAACGTATTTTACTCGCATTTTTTTGTGCAATTGTTTGCGGATGCTCAATGCCGCCTGAATGTGATAACTCTTTTTCCTACCCGTATTGGACGGATTGGGCTAACGGAAAATTAATATCCATTGTAGACGATTCTCTAGCTGTTTTAACTTCTAACAGGCGTAAAATAGAATGTAAAATGGATAATGAATACGTGACAAGCTCTCGCTTTGGACTATTTCTAGCTAATTACAGAACAAAACAAAAGCCATTATCAATTGACACCACTATAGGAATTACTTTTACAGAAGCTCGTCGTGTAGGTTATTACAGTAATTCATATTTTAGTGTAGTTGAAAATTATTTTAAAGATTCTTCGGTATTGGTAATTGATAACATCAATAATAGATTTGGCTTTTGGAAAATGGGAACAGAATATGTGCCTTTTGAAGGATATTCTTATCAAGAAAATTACGCTTTGAGTAAAGCCAATCCTTGGATAAACGAAAATATATTGTTCAAAAATTCTAGAAAATTAAGTAGAAGCGGCGAAACTTGGGATAAAACCCCGATGTTAAATACAAAAAGCAGGCAGATAGCAATGCTTGACTTTACAGGAGAATATGGATGGCTGAATGAATGTTTGGACATATCTTATATAGGGGGGAAAATATTGTGCATAAAGATAAAAGATACTGAAATAAATAAATTTGAATTAGTTGCAGATGGCATTAACACGGATGAACTTCAGGTTATTCATAGAAGTATTTGTGATGAAGATAAACACGAAAATTATCATGCTGCTAGTTGCCTCAATTACACCATTGTTTTAGATGGCAATTATATAATAAAAGAAATAATAATGCCTCTTTATATAGGTGGATCAATACACGAAGTTTACAAAATTGACACAGAAAGATTTAAACTCAGCAATACATTTGCGCCTGTATGGGTATATTATGATGCTAATGGCACTAGATTTTACAATGGTTACAATTTTGATAATTTAGACAGTATTGACAAACTAGAGAATTTCATTCTATACACTCCGAGAGATTTATTTGGGGCTGGTTATTAACCAAGAAGAATTAATCTGCCGCCGGTGATTCTTACAACGATGTCACCATGCTTTGCGCCGCAGACAAGCCGCAGAAAGCTATGATGAATTGATGAGGGAGATAGTTCTTTTTGGTGTGTCAGGTTCTTGTTTGAGCATCTAATTTGGGCTGCCCTCACGGGTCAGCGCGAGAGGTGGGAGCATTTTTGGGCGGAAACGGAGTGCCTCGTTGTTTTCATTTTTTTCTATATTCTTGTGCTATGGTTATCAAAACAGCTATGAGTGGGGTTAAACAAATACTATTAGGCATCTGTTGCTTTCTATTGGTTTTTGTTACAAACGGACATACCCAGCCTATGGAGCCAGCTCGCTCTACTCTTTTCATCTTGTTAGATGGAATGGCTCCCAATTCTCAGGGAATAGCTGGCGAGAATAGCGATCCGTGTAAATCTTATGAAACAAGCTCTATTTGGGGAAGCACTGGCTTTGCAAAGTACTTGCAAGAAGATATTACAAACTCCAAGGCAATGATCTATTCCCGTGCCTACAGACGGCCAGCGGACAGTCCCATTGAAATTTCCAATGATTTTGCTGACCCTGCAGCCATGGATTCTTTTGTTGCATGTAAAGCGACAAAACGAGCAGTTCCTTATTATAATGCGGCTTCAAATCAATTATCCTATGCACACACAGCCGGCACAATGAAGACCAATAATATTTTAAAGGAAGCTTTGGAACAATGGTTTGATGAACAATTGGTAGAATCTGAGATTCAGGCAAATATTTCTTTGTCATTGAGTAGTTCTTTGCAAAAACAAAGAAACGCTTGGGATGGAAAAACCCCTAAAATCAATGTTGCTGCGGTGGCACCCAATATTGACCGTCGGTTAAAAATGTGGGTTCTTTCCTGGAAACAAGAAAAAGGAACTTTACCAACACTAAATGATTTGCAAAATGAACGTCCGGATTTAATACCATCGCGTTACATTGTGATTGCCAATGGAATGGGCGGGTTAGTGGCTAGGGAGTACATACAGAGTTTTGCATATAAAGGAGAAATAGATAAGGTAGTTTTCATCAATACCCCACATGAAGGCACTGGTTTTGCAGATCAGTTGCTTTTCAGCCATAATTTTGGTCTTGATGCCATAATTGATGTAGCTCTTGCCATTCCTTTTGCTATTCTAGCCTCACTCAGTCCGATTGGAGATATTGCGGATGGAGAGATTAGTAGTTTTTTAAATTCGGTTGTTTTATCTCAAGTATTGAAAACTGTTTCAGGAATAACAACCGGTGCAATCAATGATGCTCGTTCTGATTATTCTGTATATAATCCCGCACTATGGTACCTAGCTCAAGACGCAGATCGGCGAGATATGAAATATCGTAATTTGATTGGCTTTTGGAATTTAGATGAAAGCCAAACACAGGTGAACAAATATATCGGAGCACTGCAATATTTAAATTCAGTTGGCATGGCAACGGATCATATGGACCCTCGCTATAGGATTATTTACTCCTATGGAATGCCCACCCTAGGAAATAGCCGCCGAGTTTCTTTGGATTATCTAGTTCAAAAGAAGTCACATATCACTCAGGAAATTTTCAATAATGCTTTTTCGAAGATGATCAGCGATCACATCAGTAATGAGTTTAGTAGAGCGGCAGCAAAATACTTGGATACTTTTGGTGTTACTGCGATAAGTGAAGAATTTATTGCTAAATGGATTAATGATATTAAACTTGGTATTATTGAAATTGATTTTCCCGGGGAATCTCGCTTACATAATTTTTTAGATAGTGCTATTCAAGAACTTTCTGCAAATTCAATCGCAGAAAAAGGATTTGAAAAAGGATTAGACTTAGCCGTAAAAAAAGGAATAGCACTTTCTGTTCAAGCGATAGTTAATAAAGCAAATATCAACATTGAAGAACTTGATCCTATTGTTGTTAACTTTGTTGCCGCTACAGAGTATCTAATTCCAACTCAGTATAGTGCACAGGTGATGAGCTCTGTGCTGCCCAAGCTTTCTCCAAAACCTAAAGGAATGGAGCTTTCCAATGAGAGAGCAGCAGAAGGCACAAACTTCTTGGCTAATACGATGTCAAATGTTCCGCTCAATTTTTTTGATCAAGGTTCCTTTGATGTGCCAGCATATAGCGCGTATGGTGCAAATGTTTCTCTTTTTTCAAGTCCAAATGCAGATGTAAAACGAAGCGGTTATTCTTTGAACGAATTGGATTATTATGAGTACAGAGAAGTTAATTTGTATGCAGATTTGCTTGAAAACATTGGTGTAAATAAGATGGATTTGGACAACTTGAATGCAATAATATTTTGGTTCTGCCTTGCTCAACCGGTTCAAACTTGGAAAGATGTTTGCAAAGTTGCAAAACTTACGGCTCACTATGCCTATTTGATAAATCAGGGAATGTCAGTAGGCACAGCAGTAACTTCCATGTTTGGAGCTCTTGATGATACCAAAAAACTTGCGTTCCAAGCGACTGTTACCAAAGAAAAAACAACGTCATTCAAAAATATTTCACCGAATTCTTCCGGAACAATTACATATAAAGACATAGATGCTCTTTTATTTGAAAATCCTCACATAAGCCTGCAAAGCGTACATGGAAACATTGGCGGTTCCTACAAGTCCATTCCTTTGCTTTTATTTGCTGCGAGCGGTGATCCTGTTTCCGTTCCGGAAATTTCCAGCCTTGCTGATTTGCAAAATGTTTATACCGTACCGGCTCCGGATTCTTTGCCTGGCAAGGTTGTGCCCCTTGCCGTTGATTTAACCTCTCTTCAAGATGTGAATTACTTCTCTTCAAATTGGTATAGAAATTTGACGGTTAAAAATGTTTTAAATGACCCTTCCGGCGTAAGTCGCCTAGTGAGAAGAAGCCTTACACCTGCATTCACTACTAATGAATATATCAAAGAATTCCGTTTTCAGATTGACGATTTACGGCCGGATCAACTCTGGCAAATCAAACTTGATTTCAATGCCTTAACTCAAATTGCCTTGGAAAGGGATGGACTTTACAGCTGGAGAGGTTATATTCGCGTAAGTGGCGGACCTTGGTCGGATCTTGGTCTGCTTTCGCGCCCTCCTGTGGATGAAAACGGCTTATTTGTGTTTCGTCCGGAAGAATTTTTGAGCCAAACCGGAAAAAATAACATTCCCTTAGCAGTTCTTTCTCAGCTGCAGCAAGACGGTCCAAACGTGATGAGTGTGATGCTTGTGAATCGTATAGGGCTACAAAGCAATCAGCAATTCTCTTTTTATTTCACCGCAACAGCTCCTTTTATTCGTGAAGGTTGGCCCAATGCCCTGCAATTTGTTTCTTCACTTGAACAAGTGCATATTTCCATGAGTAATCTTGGTAATCCTTATGATGCAGATAATGCAAGCGTGCGTTTGATTCGTATAGGAGATGATGCTAATACAGAAGTTATGGGTTTTGTAGCGGCAACCATTACTGAAATTCCATCGGACCCTGAAGCTTGGGAAACGAAGTGGAAAATTCAAAGCGATTTGGGAAATATCATTGAATCTTTGGAGCTATCAGATGGAGAATATATTTTACAATGGAGGGTAGCTACAGTTTCCAGAACGGAAAGCAAGCAGGTTTCTTGGTACACTATGAATACAACAATATTCATTGATACTAAAGCGCCGGAACTCCTCCTTCATGTTCCAAAAAAATCTCTTACAGGCTTAGAGAGTGATGGAACTTGGGCTACTTTGGAAGTTCCGGCTACTTCGCCGGATAAAGTACTGCGAGAAGTTAAAACCTTTCTTTCTTATGCAAAAAGCGATGGTTCTTTGGACACAATTTCTCTTCGTAGCTATGAAAATTTCGGTTCTTCCGTGCTGGGAATTTTTTGGCCGCTTCCCACCAAAAGTTTACCGGAAGGTCCTGTGACGCTCCATGCTCATGCCACTGATTATGCAGAACCTAACGCAAACGAAACCTTTGTAATTTCTGAGATTTGGATTGATCGAACCGCTCCGGTTTTTGATCCTTTACAAGCAGAGGTTGTTGCTCTGAAAGATCCGGATGCTCCAATTTTGCCGCATCCGGAATGGAATGGTAAACACGATCCAAAAAGAATAACCTTGAACGCCCACCAGCTATTAAAATTAAGTATTGATATTCAAAAGCCGCTTTTTCAAAGAACTGTGGCTCCTGTGTCAATTCAGATTACTTTGCATGATTCTGTTCAGTCCATTAGCCAGACCTATGCTCGGACGATTGATGTTGCGGAATCTTCTCTTTTTGAGTTCATAGAGCCCAGTGTACAAAAACTTGCAGATGGCATTTACAATATTTCAATTTTGCTTATGGATGAAGCTGGTAATTCCTCAGGAGACATTGATCTTTTGCAAACAATTATTGTGGACAGACACGCTCCATTAATTCTAAGCGTGTTGGCTGAAGAACCGGTATACTCTGCTTCATCGGGTGTAGATTCTGCATTTGCTTATATTTCGCAAAGTGCCGATTATGCGCTCAATCGTTCCGATTTGCAATGCTACCAACGCCTGATTGTTCCTGGTTCCGCTGGAGTATGGACTTTGCTAAACGCACCAGATACTTTAAGTAAAACCGGAGTGGATAAAGCGCAATACAGTTATTCAATGCGCAATCTGGTTGGAAATAGCCCAAACGGGCGCTGGTCTACACAATTTGGTTGTTTTGATGCTGTGGGTAATTTTGGATTTGGAAGCGATGTGTTTGGCGTTGGCAATCGCTATCCTCAGATTACTTACCCAACTTCCAAAACGGTTCGGGTGTTTGATACCGACAAAATACAGATACAAGGTGTTGCTCCCAATCCTGTGATACCTTATGGAAATGAACAAACATCAGAATACAAACTTGAATGGCGCAAAGCAGGGGATACAAATTGGATGGCGAGCGGTGTTAGCTTAACCTCTGATAATGTCAGTACTCTGAATAGGAATCTGGCGGTTTGGGACCGCACTTCCTTAGCTGCAGGGAAATATGAGTTACGCCTTTCGGTTCGTGGCTGCACAGATGTTACCAATACTGTTTGCGATTGGGTTTCCGATACTCAAATCATTAATCTAGATGATGTGGATTTTGCGGTGATTGCAAAAAAACCAACGATTGCTATCAGTACCCCTACCCATCAGATACCGGGAGATGCAGCTCAAACCATTTCTGCTCGTTTAATTGGACTGGCCGATGCTTCGAAATGGTCCATGGATATGAAAATCATGGTCTCCGATCCCTGGGATACTACGCAAAAAGTGACCGCTTTAGCTGCGCATTTTGACAGCGTTGCCATGTCACCATTCTTTGGCATTCCGGCAGGTACCGTGCTCAACGGATTCTCAATTTGGCAAGCTGCTGATGGGGAATGGACAATTAAGTGGAAGGGAAGCGCACAATCGAAAAATGCGGGAATAGCTCCTTCAATTAGTTTGGGATATGCTCAGGGCTCAATAGAGTTTGAAGCTTCTGTGCCGGTACATATAACTGATGAGGAATCCATGCCTATGCCTAGTGTTTCGTTTGGACCTATCCAAACTGTTAGCTATGATCGAATGCGCACTTGGAATTTGAATGAATCGCCGACCCAGGAGTTCACTCTTCGATTTAAAACAAGCAAACCATTTATGGTAGACTTGCATACAATTGACGGAGCCGAGCAGAATCAATATTGGGGTGCTCAGCGCCAAAACTATGCCTCGCTGGGGTTGGAATCTTTTAAAATACCATATATTTATGTAAATCCGGAGAGTTATGCGGCTAATTTGTCATGGAATGGCTTAACGCGCACGGGGCTTTATCCGGGAGCTCCTTATGCAAAAGTGTTGCTGATTGCAACGGAAAACAGGGAGGGCGGACATGTAGTGACTGCCGAATCCGAGTGGGGGCTTGCTTTGGGTGCGGTCAAGATTGTATCCGATGATGTTGGACCTGGGCAATTCATTGTCTCTAAAGTATTGACAGAAGCAGGCATTGACTCTCTGAACCGGTTGGGAAATATCGGTTACCAATTCGGTATTATCGGTCAAGCGGCTAAAGTGACCGCTGTGGTCAAGAATTCTAAAGGCGTTATAGTAAAAACTTTGATGAACGAAGTGCCTGTTTTGGCAGGCAGTCAGCGCAACAGTCAGAGCGTTCAATGGGATGGAACTTCCGATATCGGGTTTGCAATTACAGATCCCGACAATTATGAAATTGTGGTGACAGCGAAAGACTTTTCCGGGAATATAGATACTCGTACCTATCCCTTTGTTATGAAATTTGCAGGAGGTTTACTGCCTGCTCCCGCAGAAGAACCGGGAGCTACGGGAATTTTCGCTTCGCTTTCCATGGATGAGGCTTTTGCCGACTCTTTAGGTTACTTGCGCTTTATAGGCAAGCCGGATTATTTGATGAAAGCCGATATTACCGCAAGGACATTGCCTAAAAATCAGCGCATGTTCTCCTATCAATGGGACCTCACCGGAACCCAGCAACCGGCATTTTACCGCGCCAATCGTTTCAGCTTAGGCGTTCGTCGCGCTCGAGATCGCTTTCCGGTAACAGTAGTTATTTTGATGGCTACTCAGGGACGTAATTTTGACTTTTGGTGTAACCCCAACGCTCTTAGGGTTGCTTATAGAATGCAGGTTAAGAAGGTTTATTTTAGCAAAACACAAGATGGTGTTTACTGGGATTCTAACCTTAAGTTGGATTCCGGCCAAGATATTGTAGCTTATGACTCCTATGGTTCCGGAACCCGTTACCCTATTAAGGTAGCAGTGCAAGTATTCCCCGAGTTTGCTTATGACCATATTAAAAGAGACGCAGAAACATTCAATAATCGAGAGGAATTTAACGGAACGCCTAATATATCATGGTCGGATTTTTGGAGTATAGATAAAAATAAAGAAATTAAACCATGGTTTAATAATTGGGAGCAACCTTTGTTCTGGTCCACAGAAATTGACTTCCGTGAAAATTCAGGAAGCTTGGCACAGCTTGGTGAAACACTGAATTCAAATACTTGCATTCCTTCCGGTGATTTAAGCGAAACAGATTCGTTTGTTTGTGGCGCAGAAAATCCGGAGCAAGAGAGCGAAGAAAATCTACGGCAAACTTTAAACAGTTTCAACCCACACCAGGATATGCTGAGGCTGGAGTTGTCACATGCTTCCGGAACAGCTTATGGAACGGGAAAACAAACTTATTGCAGTTCCAATGAAGGTAGCAAGACCAATGTAGAGGTTGATTTAAAGCTAAGGGTTCAGCCTGGGTATTGGGAACCTGTTTTTGGAATGAATAACTTGGCTAATCGTTATATGCGTTTTGACCATACCAATAAAACCCTTTACGGCGAAGGTTCTTATTTTTCCGCTAATTCAAGCATCAAAAATCATTATAATGGAAGTGTTTGGGAGCATAACTCTAATTACGGCTTAGCTACCGCCTTTGAAGCTCAACGTTTTGAGTGGATAAAATCTCCCTCCAATCCACTTGTTTTTGCAGATGAAATAAACAGCAACCTTTTATGGAACGGAAGAATAGAGTATAAGTTTATGGGTAATGATGCAGAAGGGGTTCATTATAGAGCGATGATGAGAACTGAAGGAATAGCGGGAATTATCTCCCAAGACACACAGCATACCAGCTCCATTTCTTCAACTGATCCTATGCAAACATATAACTTCAATTTTTATTATCCGTACAAACTGGAATTCATTGTAGCTCCCGCCATGGCTCCTGCCAGTGCAATTTATCAAGATCCAAATGTTCGGATTCCTTATCCTTTTCAAGGCAAATGGGAACCCCAAGCTCTAGGTAACCACCGTCTCTGCGCCAATAATGCTTCAATAAGAGACGTTGATGACCAAGAAAATATTTGCTATAAAACTTATCCCGGTGCCGCCCGCATTCATTACTCTTTGAATGACTGGACGGATACCAACTGGAATGCCACTTTTGTTTCTAACGGCACTTTGCGCAATCCGGTAACATTTGCACACTATCTAGGCAACAACATAGATCCGTCTATTTTAAGCAACGTTACTAATATATTCAACTGGATGACTACCGCAACCGGTGACGAAAAAAGTCAAATTCATACGCTGCTTGCAGATCCTTTTCACTATCAGGGTTCTCAGTGGTATATTGATCCGTTACGTTTAGCTACCCCCCCTATAATCAACTCCAGCTATGGAGCATCGCCTGCTGTTATACCTAAATTAGTAGTGAATGATGATTTAGATTGGGAAGTTACTGAATCTAACGGTGTTGTTTCAGCAATCCGCAATTCCGGTAGATTGCTAACAGACAGTATTCGTTATATGCGTTCCAAAGATGACACTGTGTTGGATATGGCTATGTTGAGACCTCTTGGAACGGATGATATAACGCAGGGAAGGTTACAGCCTCAGAATGCAAATCATCCTATTTTGGGACAAAGTTGGATGCAAAGCATGGTTATTTCTAATCCCCAGATTTTGAGCCGCATGGATTCCACTCAAAAGCACCCCTATTTTACAGCTAATATGCTTGACAATTCAACAATCAAAGTCATGCGAACCGCTAACACTCCGGATGAACGCTCCGATGAAATAGCAACGCTAAGGGGAAGGGTGCCGGGAGAACATGCTACATGGAACTTGGCTTATCTGCAAAAAGGTCAATTGATTTCTTTGGCTTCCGGAAAACAACCGGAAACACCGCCCAATGCGCCTTTTCCTGTGCTTAAAGAATTGAATGCGAATCGTTTGCAGGGAAATACCAGCTTTTTCCTGACCTATGGCGGGCAAGAAATCGGTAGCAATCTTTATTTCCGACAGTTGGACGTTCATGTGGGGAATTTGCTGGATCCACAGAAGGATGAACTTTTTCAATCCATGTATGGAAATGCGTCAGTGCGGTTTCCGGCAGGAGCTTTTTCTACACCGGTGGATGTGACCGTGCGTACCGTTTCGTTGAGCGATTTTAACTATCAAGTATTTCAGGGGCTGGATCCGGTTGGTGCAGTGATAGAAGTGCTTCCTTCTTACACATTTCCTGCCGGTAACCCTGCGCTTTGGCCTCGGGTTAGCATTCAAATTTCCAAAGAAACCCTGCTTGCTAAAAATCAGAATCCACTGGAAGCCAAAATATATAAACCGGATTTTGCAAACAAACAGATTGTTCCGCTTGAAGAGCAGGAAATAGGATTCTTTTTGAACAATGAATTGAAGTTATCTTGTTTTGAAAACTCTGCCAACTGCAATTCACCTGACCAATGGGATATGATCCGAATTTCCGGAAAAACACCCACATTCTCCGCCTTTATGGTGATGGATCAAGTCAAAGCCAAGCAAGTGCAGCCTGCCCAAGATACTCTTGCATCTGATAGCTTGATTTTCGCCTGTACTTATTTATCTGATGCCGATACGCTCTGGATGGGTTTGGTTAACGGTTATTTGGAATATCCCTACCCCTGCCAGGGACCCGGAAACGTGTTGCTACAACTCAGAAACGGGCAAAATGTAATGGCCGAACACCAAACACTTGCCACACAGAATATTTTGTGGAAAGGAACCATGCAAGATATCCCTGTGCACCAACTGAATTATGATTCCCGTTTTGCCGTTTATGGAAATAACGGAAAATCTTTTCAGATGACAGGTCCTGTGGTTCTTTTAGATACGGTGGCACCTGAAATTTTAAGCACAAGTCTAAGTGTTACAGACCTTTCTCCGCAGAAACTCATTCAACTGGCAGCTTCTGTTACCGATTCCATGAGCGGTGTGGCTGCTATTCGAGTGGAATTTTATTGGGCCGGGAAACTGGCAGAAACACGGTTGCTTGCTCCTAACCAGACTATTGTAGAAAATTTCTCTCTGAGCAAAGAGAATCAGGCAGAGTGTCCGGGTTGTAAGGCGCAGTTCTTTGTTACGGTAGAAGATAAGGGGCATAATTTTGTGCGCAAGGAGCTTCGCACCGAAAATATTTATCCGTATCCTGCCTCTATGGCTCTTTGGTATCCTTTGGCTGAAGGTTATGGCACACACGCAAAAGAAGCTTTGGGATCAACTTTGGACTTACAGCTTTCCATGTCTAGACCATGGTTATATGGACAGTCTCTGTATTTCTTTGCTCCCGGTGATGTAGCAACTTCGGCAAAGGAATGGACGGGAATTGGCAGCGCAGAAGCTATGAGCGTAGAGTTCAAGCTTCGCCCGGGTTCTTTGAACAAGAATGAAAATTATGCTCTGATTGCATGGAACAGCACTTCCCCTTGGGTTATAAGTGTTAGCAACGGAACGGACCTCTTATTCCGCTATGGAAACCAAACCGTAAGCTTTCCTGCTGTAATTGGCATTGCCAAGTCTGTAAGCCATTATGTGATTTCCATCAAAGGAAACACTGTGGAACTCTTCAAAGACGGAAGTCTCAGCGGAACCCAGAACCTTGGGCAGGTTTTTACTTGGAACACAAAAGGTAAGCCTGTTATTGGAAATTACTCTAATTTGCCTGCAATGCCCGGTGACCTTTCTAACCTGCGTTTTTATAACAAGAATTTAACAGCAGAGGATGTTTATTGGCTTCACGCAGGTTTTCTAAATGTGAGCAATTCCGATTTCACCGTTGTTCGAGCTACCGGCCTCACAAATCGTCCGGGGCTTATTATGGATCAGTCCTGTGATGTTCCGGGCCAGTCATATTTGCGCCAGGAATCTCCTTTGGATACCGGGATGTTGCATTGGTCTATTGCTCCGGGAACTGGAAGTTACAGGCTTTATGTGATGTCTCGCGGGTATGTTGGTCAGCCATCAGGGGTAGAGGTTTATTTGAACGGCGCTTCTTTGGGAATCCATAATCTTCCTGCTACCGGACTCTGGGAAAACAATGCAGTGGGCACTCTTACCTTGAGCATTTCTTCGGGTGCTCAAACACTTTCCTTAAGACCGGTAGGAAATACCGGAATCGCCGGTTTGGCTATTGCCGCTGCAGAAAAAGGGATTCCAGCTTCTCTAGTGCGTTGGAACAGCGAGCACTGGAATAGCCCTGCACCGATGGTAGATGTGTGGATGCAGTATAATTCCTATTCCGACAAAACCTGGATTCGTCCTCAGTTTAGGTTGACCAACTTGACCGGTCAAAATTTGCTTGATGTGCGTTTGCGCTATTATTTCCGAGGGGAAGGCATGGAGGCGCAGCCTGTAGCGTTCTACCCACAAACTTCCATGCATGTTTATGCAGACGCAGGCGATGTATTTTATGCAGAAATGACTCTTACGGAAGCAATTCCCGCCTGGGGTTCCGCTTATTGGGGCAATGGTCCGCAAATCGGATTGTATCGCCCGGAAGTCTATGGCCCTTGGTATTCTGAAGATGACCCCAGTTTTGATCCGAATGCGGTGCATGGTTTGCATCAAACGGACAGAGTAGCTCTTTTGGGCAGCGATGGCAGATTATTGAATACTTGGTCTTGTTTTGAGGCTGGCGGACCTGCGGTGCTGAATACTCCCAAAGTGCATGCTCTTGCCAGTGACCAAAAACTAGGCTCTTCGCAATCTAGCCTTATAAATTTGATGGTGGAAAATATAGGATCGCAGGCGATTCATGGCTTTGAATCTCGCTATTATTTCCGGGCAAACGAAGGAAAACAACCGATTTTAGCTGTATATAACAATCCGTCTGCAACGGCAACGCTTGTGAATAACGGCAATGGACTGTACCATGTTTCGTTTAAATACACAAACACCATTTTGAATCCGGGTGAAAAAACGGAATTTGGTGCCGGTGCCCAGTTTGAACTGCATTATCCTGATTGGACAGCAGACTGGAATACAGATGATGATCCTTCTCATTCAGGTCTTACTGCAGTTTTGGCGCCTTCCGATTCTTTGGTTGTTTTGGATTTGAATGGGAATGTGCTTTGGGGATATATTCCCACATCGGCTCCGTTCATTGCTACGCAAGGGCAACAATCTTCTCCCAACGTGATAGAGCCGGTGGATGGAGGATTTGCTGTTACCATTACAGCAGCAGGGAACTATAGCTTAACGGAAGTGAATGTAGCAGGTGTTACGCAGCGAACTCTGTTCAGCGGAACCTGGGATGTTGGCACTCACTTTGTTTCTAACAACAACGTAACCCCTGTCCGCGGTAATTATTTGGTTCTGCGACGTGGTTCCGTGATAATCGACCAAATTCTTGTAAAGTAAGGAGAACCCATTATGAAAAAGACTTTAACTGCTCTCGCCTTTTCCGTTTTTCTGCTCTCTTGCTGTTCAGACACTCCTTGGAGTGCCGCAGATGTTTGCCCGGAAGCTCCAAGCTCGATGCTTGATGAGCGCGATGGCAAAAGCTACCGAACCGTAAAAATAGGCAACCAAATTTGGATGGCT
>JAITUM010000185.1 GCA_031286305.1 Candidatus Fibrimonadaceae bacterium
TTCATTATTTGTGCTTGAGCAACTGTCCCACAACCTGTAAAAGTTGCACGTCTGTCGCCATCTACAGGAAGCATGTTGTAGAAGGGAAAGTTTTGTGCCCATATTGTTTTCAACAAGGGCCCCACAACACCCGACGGCGAAGAAGTCCCGCCACTCGAAGAGCTACCCTCCACGCTGGAACTAGAGCTACTCTCTACACTCGAAGAGCTACTCTCCGCACTGGAGCTGGAAATGTCAAAAACATCGTCAAAACTATGCTTGCCGCAAGAAAAGAGGAGCAGCGTAGCGGTTAGTAGTGCGAGTGTTGAGAATAAGGTTTTGTGCATTAATTATTTCCACCATCCAATCCATTCAGAGTCATCGTCGAACCAACCGCTTGAACGGTATTTTTCGGCAATCTGTAATTCTTGACCATCGTTGATGCAACAAGGTATACACGCGGGCAGGTTACCCCAACATGCTTTTCTTGTTGCTCCTGTGCGATAACTTATCCATGTTCCGGCGAAAGTGGCACCAACATTAAATTCTACATGGTCATGTGCAATAGAAGTAAAATAAGTAGAAAGATTTTCATTATTCCATACGATTTCAAAGAATCCGCTAAACACGCCTGTACCCGATTGATTTTTGTCCTCTTCAAACAGATACTTCCCTGTAATTGCACCATCAAAATAATCTATACCGTCTGAGGTCACTATATCCACTTTGGCAGATAGCACTTCCATGGTACCGCGAAAATCGCATACATTGTCTCTAACCTTCGATTTTCCAGTAACTTCATACTGTTTATCGCCTGTTCGAGCGACATTCAAAAATGCGATTCCCATTTTTCGACTTTCATCACCTATCATTCCAAGGAATATTGCTTCCTGTTTCATCAGTACTGTTATATCGTCTGTTCTATGCTGCTGTCCGCCTGTATAACCGGACACTTGTTGGGTTAGTTTTCCAAACGTATCAATTTCTGCTTCAACGGCACCACGATAGGTGAATTTAGTTACCCTCGTTCTTACCATATCGTCTTGGTAGCCATACATTACTCTTTCGGTCGATGTCTGCTTGACCGGAAAGTCGTATTTGTCGTATTGATATGCGTTGTCAACTTGTGATTCATGCGTGGTAGGTCCCTCTGCTACTTTATCGGCAGTAACATTGTTTTGTTTTGTGTTATGAAATATAATTTGCATGAACCATATTGGTGTATTGCAATAGTAAAACGGCGATTTCTTATTATCATAGCTTAATGCCCTTGCCCATTTCGTTACCGTACCTTCTGTATTTTTACTAACACCGCTAATACTGGTCACATTTCCGCTTTGATACTGATAATTGGAAATCCGGGAACCTGCCGTTGGGTGGTCACTTTTCCTGTCTATTATATACCCTTCATCGCTCACAGTAATTGTATACCAAAAGTCGAAATCGGTTACATGTATCGCATTCCCGTTTCTTTTGAAGGACATGTTAAGATGATCCTCAACATCATACTCGACCGCTACCACATCGTTGCCATTGTAGGTAATCGTTCGCGTCTCCACACGTTCGCTGCCTTCGTAACTATACATTTTCACGATACGGTTTTGGTTGTCGTATTCAAACTTTATTGTTTGACCATCCGTTTCCATGCTTTCAAGCAACCTTACGCTGCCGTTCGTTTTTCCCTTGCAGCCCGCAAGAGCTACCATAAGCAGCGTAGCTGCTATTGTTGCGAATTTGATTGTTTTAGTCATGGTGGAAAAAATAGAAATTTCAAGTTCTTTAAATGCCATAGTCGTTATTAACTCCTTTAATTCCTTTCAAGCTTTCTATTGGCATAATTCTTCCTGTCATTGTGTTTGCGCGCCATGCTCTAACAATATTGTCAAAGTACGGCTTGTCTCTAAAATCGTTATCATCTTTCACGAGAACAATAGCAAATATTTCACTATCTTGTTCTGTTTCGTTTTGCTGGCAATCAAAAATAAAACGTTCTCTATCATTTAATTTCCCAATATGAATTGTATCCAATATTTTATAACCCGGTCTTCCGCTTGCATCGCGTTGTGTAAATTCCTCAAAAAAACAATATATATTTTCATTTTCGTCAAAATAGTAACTGAATCCAAATCTTCCATCATTTGCTCTAATAACTTTACCGCCATAACCACGATGGTTTTCTAAAAATTGCAATTCAGGTATGTCCGTTATTTCTCTGTAAATTTTTCCAAAGAGCAGATTTTGCTTGTTACCGAAATCGTTCTCTGCTGAAACATTGGCTACTGTGACAGCTTCCGACCCTCTACCATCTTTCTCTTTGCAAGAGATAAATGCGGCTACCACTAGGGCGAGGGCGGCGATAATGAGGTGTTTTTTCATAATGGGTTTCCTTTTGAGAGAGGGATGGGTATAAGATAGAAATTTCTATATTTCTTCACGCAGAGGATTATTTTTTTATTTCTAGTGCGACGCCTCGGCAAAATAACCTATTTTTGGAGAAAAGAGTATGAAATCGGAAGAAGTCCGAGCGTTGTTTCAGCAGTTTGAGCAAGCCTCAGCCGAGCTTGAGGGTGTAGATTGTTGGAGTGCAAGAGAGTTGCAGAATCTATTGGGGTATTCCAAGTGGGAGAACTTCTCTAAAGTCATTGACAAAGCAAAAGAGGCATGTAACAATGCCGGAGAAAAAATCAGCGACCATTTTCCTGACGTCAGGAAGATGGTTGAGATAGGTTCAGGTGCCGAAAAAGAAATCGATGACATTCTCCTCACGCGTTACGCCTGCTACCTAATAGCGCAAAACGGCGATAGCCGCAAGGAGCAGATCGCCTTTGCTCAAAGCTATTTTGCTGTTCAAACCAGGCGAGCTGAAATCATTGAGCAACGTATTTTAGATTACGAGCGAGTAGAAGCACGAGCAAAATTAGCGGAAACTGAAAAAATGCTTTCTGGCATTTTATATGAAAGAGGCGTTAATGACAAGGATTTTGCTATTATCCGTTCCAAAGGGGATCAGGCTTTGTTCAAGTTGAATACGGCGATGCTAAAACGAAAGCTGGGTGTTCCCGACAATCGTCCAGTTGCCGATTTTCTTCCGACTATCAACATAAAAGCAAAAGATTTAGCAGCCGAAATGACTTCTATTAACGTGCAGACAAAAGATTTGCAGGGAACAAAACCTATAGGAGTAGAGCATATTGATAACAATTTTGCCGTAAGAAAAATGTTATTGGAACGCGGCATTGTTCCAGAACAATTGCCGCCAGCAGAAGACATAAAGAAAATAGAGCGCAAATTGAGAGTTCGAGCTACTCCACCGTAAAAACATCATCAAAGCTATGCTGACCGCAAGAAAAGAGAAGCAGCGTAGCTACCAACACTTTGCAATTTACTCACTATACTGAGTAAATTGCAAAGTGTATTGAGTATTTTGTATATTACCTCGTATGGAAGCTTTATTTAAAAGAAAATTGGTTGCTCAAATTTGCCAAAGACTGGCGGAACCTAGGCGTTTTATTCAGGTTATAGCCGGGCCAAGGCAAACGGGCAAAACCACTGTCGTTTTGCAGGCTTTGGAAGAAAGTGGGTTTCAAAGCCGCTTTGTAAGCGCAGATGACCCAAACTTGAACTCTGTAGAATGAATTCGCAACGAATGGGAAGCGGATCGTTTAAAAAAAAAAAAAACGGAAAACTTTGTTTTTGTTATAGATGAAATTCAAAAAATACCTAAGTGGTC
>JAITUM010000202.1 GCA_031286305.1 Candidatus Fibrimonadaceae bacterium
CCAGCGGAAAGACCATAGCCAAAACAATGCTGTTGACCGACAGGCACAATTCAATAGCTAAATTATTTGATGAAAAATTCTGAAAAACGTTTAGGGAGGCGCATTGATAAAGTCAGGAGCCTTCTGCGCCTCATCCATGCGAAACTGATAACCAGGATCTTTAGTCACATCCACATTGCCACTAAAAGTTCCAGGATCCAAAGCCGCTGCGCCCTGCAAATATTTTGCCGAATCAATGGGAGAAAAACCCGCTCCGGCTTGCTGCAGCAACGCGGCGTATTTATCAGCATTGCCTTGCACATCGCCATAAAGCCCTGCAAGCTGCTGCCTGTATTTATCATTTTGCGCTAAAGCCTGCTGAGTGCCCTTTTCAATTTCTTTACTCGCATCTTTATTTCCAAAATACGAGCCTACTCCTTTTGCTACCCCGCCAAGCAGAGCCGCACCACCTCCAACTGCAAGTGCTGCTGACATTACCCACCCCCTTTTCTGAATTTGCTTCCGCAGCTTATGCACCAGCCGCAGCTTATTTTCCAATCCCCGGTATCGAAAACAATTTTATTCCCCATTATCATTCCCCCGCCAAGCATTGGCATATTGCCATCCGGCTGGAACGGTAGCAAAACTTCCCTTGCACTGCCCTCATAGCGCAACAGCACAAACGGCCCAAAGGCCATAATTTCAAGCACACCACCGTCATCCTGCTTGAACACCTGTGGATGCATAAGGCCCTGCAGGGATTCGCTCAAATCCTGCAGGAATATTTTTTGATTCTCTGGTATCTCCGGTTTGAATATTGATTTAACCATTGCCTGCTTAATCATGCGACTCCTCCCGCTTTTAAAATGATTTCAACATTTTCCTTTCTTTTCTGCTCCGCGATTTCTATCGCCCTTTCCTCAGCCTTTGCCATAATTTCCATTATCTGCCGCTCATTCAGCCCCGCTTGCCTCATAGCCTCGCGGTGCAAGTCGGCATTTGCTTTTATGTTTGCTGTGGCCAACGCATCGCTTGTGTTTTTCTGCACCACCAATGACAGCTGCTGTACCTGATTTTGCAATTCCTGTATCTGCGTATCTTTTTCTTGCATCTGCGCAATCGGCACCATTTCGTTTCCGGTGACGGCCGGCGGCAGGGAATTGAACACGCGCCTTGAAACTTCTTTGGACATTGGGAAGTCCATAAGCGCGGCAAATATGTCACTTGCCAACATTGCTTGCTCCGGAAACAACTTTGCGAACTCAAACATTCTGTCAAGAAATTCATCACGCTGCGTGTCGTAACTTTTACCAACGCGCACGCTCACATAAATATTGTCAGCGTTAAATTTTAACCTTGTGCCGTCCGGCTGCATCATCGGCACATTCATAATATCCCCATTCTCCGCCATTCCGGTCATGCGGCTCAACGACTGATCTGCCGTCACCCTTTCAATTAAACTGCACAAAACAATGCCAAGCCTGCGTATGCTTATGCACAGGTTGTCCATATAGTCATTCACGCTTGTATCGCTTGTTTCCTGTTTTGCTATAATTGCTGCCCCGCTCTCTGCATCCGTTTTCGAGTACCCAAGCGAAGCATCATAAATCCCGGTTATGTCGGCCATTGCTCCTTTTACCAAATTCGCGCCAGCCATCACGCTTTCGGTGTTTCCCTGTGCGCGCAATATTTGCGGCGGCCCAAGCGGTGTTTCTCCGTCTTCGGCAATGGTGCGGTATTCCACAATTGGAATTGGGTCTCTGGCCACTGCCGCGAACTGTTCCTTCTTTATGGAGTTTTCAGGCACGGCCATTATGAACTTATCCAAGGCTATATTTTCGGCGTTCTTGCTTATGAGGTAGTCAAAGTAGTCTTGCATCCCTTTGAGCGGCCTAGCCTCACCGTAAACAACCCTACGGCTCCCCAAAGTAGCTGTTTGGCCGTAAATAGGTATAAGCGGCAGATAGGTGCACGCAAACTCACCGTCTTTAACTATTTTTTCATCCTCAATTTGACACCAATAACATTTGCCATCCGAAAGCTCATAGTATTGATAGCTGCTTTCCTCTTCTTTTGAACCATCCGAATTTGTTTTTTCTTCGGTATCAACAAAAAAGCAATATTTTGCATCGCTGCCATCATTTTCGCGGCTTGCAGGATCTATGTATGCGGAAAAAATATCATCCACCGACCTTATGCGCAGCGGAACCTCTCCCGCATCTTCGCTATGCTCTATTTTAAGGAATCCGAGCCCAAATGTAGCGGAACTCATCAATGCTTTCATGTATGCAAACGAGGCTCCAGAATCGCTTTCAACGAATCGCACTATATCTTTGAGCGCATCCACCGGCATATCCGTCCGTGCGCTTATTTTTATACCCGGCTTGTTTGTCCTTGCTTTGCCAACCAGGTTGCGAATATATTTTCTAGCCTGCTGAATATGGAACTGCGGCCTGTTTGGGTCAAAGCGGCTTCCATAAACTTTCATAACCGAGGTTTCCCACACGGTTGTGAAATCCTGATCGAAAAGTCGGTAAAGTTCCTTCCAGTGCTCTTTTGCATCGGATATTTTTTGCAAAACTTCTTTTATTTTAAATTTCATCAGCTCCTTACCCCCATAATATCCATGGCTATTGCTGCCCTAACTATTGCAACCCCCACCGGATCACTCACATCAAGCTCGTACACTCTCCGGCGTGCCGTGCCAAGCATCCGGAACTGCGCAAGCCTTGCATATTGCCCAACGCTTCCCAATTTCAGCGTGCGCGTGGCTCCCCAGGTATAACCGTTATCGTCTGAAAAACGAAGCATTAGTTTTACTTCGCCCGTTCCCGATTGCATGGAGATTGAAAGGCAATTATGCCTAGCCCTTCGCTCTTTGGTATCTACAGCTGGCGTTGTTCTTCTGCGCAGCACTGGCGCACCGTCTTCCCCAGCTTGCGGCGGCGCTAGTTTGAAAATTCTGCCGTCCGGATTTGCTCCAAAGGTATCTTGCCTCACGGCTTGCAAAATAGCGGGTTCCCACATGGTTCTTTTCCCGGCCGGGCCGCTCTGCCGCTCATGCCAAAGCCCGGTCTCCGTATCGAACACCCAGGTTTTGCGGCTTTGAGGAAATGAGAGCAAATAAAACGAATGCCCGCCGCTTGCGTATTGGCTTGCATAAGCATTTGCAAGGTCTTTGTAGCTTTGCCACTCCTCTTCAATTGGGATAGTGCTCACTCGTTTTGGTGCCATGCCTGCAACAGCCAAATAAGCGATGCCGTTTCCTTTGCTGCCTTGGCCAAGCCAAAACAGAGAATCACCTCCGGAGGCAAAAGAGTGAGGGCCCAAAAGCCCGCACCCGGAAAAAAACATTCCGCCAACTCTCACAAGCGGCATATTGGAGTTTCCGGTAACCTGCCATGCCTCCGCGCCATCGGCGCCAAGCAGCCACAGCAAACCGCAGGCAGATGCCACAGCTTTCACTTCACCGGAAAAAGAATCGGCAGTGAAATAATCCAAAGCGGCGAATTTTGAATTGTCCAAAGGTTCGTTAACATAAAACTTAGCGCTTTCCTTTGAGTTCACATCCATTTCCCGGCCGCATACAATGGTATAACTGCCAACTGCGGCACAGCTGTGCGGCTCAATAAAAATATCATGCCCCGGCCTTAGCCTTTGAATTGCAGGTTTGTCAAAGGGAATGCGCCAGGCAAATGCACCGTCGCAAACGAGCATTGCAACGCTGTCGTCGCATATTGAAACCATGCCAACGCCGTCACCCACATGCCCAAGCATTTGCCAATCTCCGGAACCCGATTTTTGCCAAAGCTCTGAACCGGCGCATACAACCAGGCTCTGCATCACAACATCTTGCCCAAAACCTCGGCTTGCTTTGTAAATGCCTCTGATAGGTTTTTCAAAATTCTTTTCCAGCACATAGCCGGGCGTTGGCCTTAGAATATAATCCGCTTTGCGGCTGGGGCTTTCAACGCGCTCAGGCATGAAATTGACCGCCCTTTGACAATCAATGTTCATATCTGAATTATAGCACGCGCTGGCGCCAACCATTCCAGGAAACTCAAAATCCTGCGTCATGCGCCACCTAACAAATAAGAAGCTGTGATATTTGAGTAATTGTGTATATGAGCGCTGCCATCGCTTGCGCCCATGCCTGGCAAGCTGCCATCAAGCGGAATGGTGGAATGAATCTTGATATGAGTTCAAAAGCCTGAACGCCTCGCGTTTCTTAGCCTGCGGGTCTCCCACGCATCCGGTGTCGCAAATTTTCCATTCAAGGAAAGCTGCTGCCACCATAGGTAAACCCTCGAGCCAATTGTCAAGCGATGAATCCAGCTCAAGATTGGAATATTGGTCAAACAGCGCATTCAAGAGCACCGCTTGCGGTTGCAAGTGGCGGCATAACAAAAGCAGCTCGGGGAATTTTCCCGCTTGCCATGACCAGCAAACAGGATACCTGTAATCACCTTGCGTTGTTCCCCTGAGTGTAAAAAGTGCATCGGGGCTTATGTATTTGCCAGGCTGAAAAATACTGCCGCTTCCGGTGAGAGAGATTGATACGCTGCTTGGTCTTAGCGGCCTGCCCTCAACTAAAACCCAGTGCGGGTCCTTCGCAATTTTCTTTTTCTCTTTAGAAGATAAATCCCGCCAGTAAGAACCGGTTGTGTCTATGAACTTAACCGTGCTGAAATTAGGTTCTGCGGAACCGCTGGGCCATGGAATATTTTTTTGGCTTATGGAAGGGTTGAGGATTCCCTTTGCTCGGAAATCGCTCAAAATCAACTGCAGGGACTGCGCGAAAACAGCAGCCTCTTCATGCGAAGGCGGCGTGTCCGGAGAGCAGTAGTTGCTCCGGACCATCGCGCCGGTGATTAAGTCCCTGACCGTTTCCATAAGGAACCTTTAGGGAATCAGCAGTGTTTTGCCGAGCGTTGAAAGCCCATGCTTAAAGCTGAGTTCATACGGGAACCCTTTTACAACCTTTTTTGAACCTGTATCGGTTCTCAAAAAAGTGCTGTCGCTGGAAGTGCCGTCGCTATTGAACACCGGAGCGGCATTATTGCCCCACGCGGTTGCAAGTTCAATGCTATCGGCCTTTTCCATGCCTGGAGCTGCCGCATAAGTCAGCGGTACGATTGTGAAATTAGTAGCCATAGATCCTCCTTAACCCTTTGGAATGTAAATTAAGCTCGCCCATTCGGGACGAACATAGGTGGAACCCCAGATAGCCTGAAAAGCTATCGTGTTAGCAGCAAGCGTGTTCACAAACTGTTTTGTAACAACCAAGTTAACACCCTCTATGTTCTCGCGGCCTACCGAAACACCGTTTCCGCTTTCCGCTCCAATATCAAGCTCGGGGCTTGCAAACGTGAACGCTTCGCGATAAAACACAAGCGCAATGTCATAGGTGCTGCCCGCAACCAAGCCGGTGGGATATGCCGCAGCATCGGGAAGATCGCTAACATTTTGGTTCACGCCTTTTAGAATTACTTCCTGCGAGAGGAGCAAAATGTTAGCGCCTTCAATGCCGATTATTGAGCGCATAGCGGGGGATGAAAGCGGGGTTTTGGAATATGGATCAACAACGGTCACATTGTCGCTACCTTTTTTAAGCACAATGCGGTCGCCTATGCGGAAACCGGTCGTGCTATTTACCGTTGCCCTATTGCTGCCATCCACAATGCTAAACCCAGCAAAATTGCCCTTGCCTACTTCCAACATCCCAACCCTGCGATTAACAAGGGGCTCAAAGCCGGCTATCTCTTTTGGAAGACTGCCGCTAAGGAACATATTCGCAACAGCAGTCTGCGGGTTGAAAAGTCCCTTGGACGATTTGCGAACCTGATACGCTATCATGGAATTGAACATTACGGTCTTGTCAGATGCAAGAGCGGATTCAGGCATGGCGTTATCGTCTAAAGCAACCGTAGCCAAGTCTATGTCCGTGGTGCTAAGGTTTGGGCTTGCTGCAACTATTGCATTGTTGCAGCCGACTACCATTTTAGAAATGATGTCTGCATCGCAATCGGCGGCGATAGTTTGCCCGGCCGTTTGGCCAAGCTTACCGGCCCCGCGCGCCTCCTCGCTATTTATGTTGAAAGTGGCATCCGGAAGGCTTACCTCAAGCGGAATGCGGCTCACCTTGTTAATGGCAAGCGTTTTTTCGCGTTCAGAAATCGGAATAGCATCCCACTTAAAATCACTTCGGCTTTGCAGCAATGAAGGGATTTTAATTTTGATGTCAGAACCGAATTTCACGGTTCCGGTCTTGTTTTTGAAATCCGGCTCCCAGTCGGTGCTTACCCGCTTGAGCACGGTACCGCCCATGCTAAGCAGGGCAGCTGCGTTTGTGGCCAAAATATCGCTAATAGCAAATTGACCGTTATCGCCTTGTTTTATAGGCATAAGAAACCTCAAAGTTATGCTTAGAGACAAAAAGCGGCACTCGCCGCAAAAGCCTTTTCAGCGTTAGACTCTGTTTGCTTTTATGCCCGAGACACAAGACGACGGAGGGTACAACACGGGATTTCTCCCCGGTGGCTGACTTTATCCTGCCTTACGGCTGGATGGGCTAACCTTCAGTAGCCCGATTTGGAAGGCATGTAATAGCCGGCTACAGATTCCAGCTATTCCCACTAAAAGTAAATATAGATTATTTTTTTGGGAAAAGCACAATTTTTGAAAAAATTATTTTATCCCAGCCTGCCTTTGCCTGATTATATCCTGTGCGGTAGTAACATCCGCTTTTGGTGCAGTGCCTTTGCCTCCCATTTTCGGCGGCGCCGGAGGCAGAGGAGGAGCGGAAGGCTGAACTGCGCTTGCAGGAGGCTGTTGCTGCTGCAAGGCTGTCGCAAGCTGATGCTCAAGAACATACACAGCTTTCACCTGTTCGCTTTCCGGAAGCTTCGCAAAACCTTCCGCAATAGCCGCATGCAAAAGCGCGGGAGCCATAGGGCTTGCAGTGATAGCTTCAAGAGTTGCAGCAGGAAGCTCAGTCCATCTCTTGCCAATTTCAGCAAACTCAGGCACAGCTTTCAGATACAGCTCAGACTGCTGCACAAAACGAACACGCTCCTCTTCGCTTTTGAAGCGGAACTCCGAGCCTCCCTTAGCAGCTTCGGCGGCAGCAGCTTTCCCGGTTTCAATATCCATGTCAAGCTTTTGCATTGCCTCTTCAAACGCGGCCTTGTACGTATCACGCTCTTTGATGTAATTCCTGTATTCTTCAGCAGTTGTAAAATCCTTCTCTGCTTTTTCCGGTTCGTCAACAAACCGGGCTTTATATGCGTTCGATAGATTAATTTTCTTCTGCACAAGCGAGGCATGGCCAACCTCTTTGAGTCGTTTCTCTTGCTCCGCAATCTGCGCCGCGAATTTCTTTTCAAGCTCCGCTTGCCGCTTCTCTTGCAACTTCATAACACGCTCAAAAGCCTTCCTGGATTTAGGGAGTTCGCCTTTCCCCTCCTCATAGTCCTTGACTTGTTTCTCAAGCTCCTCATCAGAAATATCATCATCCGGAGATTCCGGTACCTGTGCAGGTGGCGGCTCATAGCTGCTACCGCCTTTAATCTGCGCCGCGATTTCCCCGGCTGTGATGACCACTTCGGGTTTCTCTTCTGTTGTCTCTGTGTTCATACGTTTACTCCTGTGAAAATGAACTACCAAATCCTATAAGAACTTTTCCCGCTCCAAATATCCTGCGAGCTTTTCCCGCTCCAAATATCTTGCGGCGGCATGTGCGTATAGCTGCTATTGCTGCTTGCGCCGCTATCCCTCGGAGCGTTCTCCTCACCAGCCATAAAACTATAAGCCAACGCATCCGCTAAGTCTGGAGACTCGCCTTTGAGTTCCTTTTTAATTTCCGGTTTTTTCAAAACGCAAATGCGCATATCCGCATCATAAAATTTTTTAGTGGCATCCAGCTGGCGGCCTAACTTCCGCAGGTCATCGGCATTTATTTCATTATTTGAAAACTTTAGCAGCTTCCAAGCATCTGCTGTCCTGCCATAAGCTTCCGCGCGCTTGTTATGGTATTTTTTAAAATGAATGGCTTTGTTGGATCCTTTAACCGGAACCACCGTTAAACCGGGCACATCCTTCAAGAAACACCATAACCCATAACCAACACCGATATTATCCATGGCCATAACATTGCAGCCATAAAATGCCAACGCATCAATCACAAGCACCTTTAGTTTTGCATGGTCAGGTTCATTGAACCTTCGCAACCCTACAACCCCATAGGCACGCCGAACCCACAGAACGCTATCGTCCCCACCACCCTCTGCAACATCAAGTCCGCCAACAGGAAAGCCAAGCGGCTCAATGGATTCTACAACCTTTGAATAAGGCTCGGAGAACATCGCCGAATTATCCACTTGCGGAAACTGGCCAAGAACGCGAATTTTGTAATAATCCGAGCTTTCACCGTATTCATCCCGGGCATCTTCTACAAACTCTTTTTGTTCCGGGATTTCTTCAGTGTTGAGATGTTCAACATTGTACTTGCTGTTATTGGCAGCTTTAAAAAGCATTCCGGAACGCAAACGAGGCTGTCCCAGCAAAATAGTGCGGCTACCGGTATGATGGGCGCTACCGCTCCAGCTCTCATAGATAACATCATCAACATCTGAACACTCATCAAAAACGCCTATAGGGTGTTTGCAATGCTCACCTGCCCATGCCTGCGGCTTATCCTTAGACCATGCGAGCGGGCGCGCCCAGTTGAAAGGAAACATTCTATTAATCGCTTTGCTTTCATCTACAAAAATCCAATCAACAATCGCGGAACTAGCGATAATGTTTTTGAACTTATCCCACATTATGCTTTTAAGCTGGTCAAAGGTAGCGGAGGTTGCCCTAATGTGGCATTCCTCCCAAAAGAAAAGCATCCAAAGCATTGCAACAGCTGTGATAGTGGTTTTCCCTGTTCCGTGCCCCGATGGCCGGACAATGAATTTATCGGTAAGCAGAGCGTTCAAGAAACGGATTTGCCAATCGTAAGGATTAATACCGCAAATTTCAATGGCAAAGCCAACAGGGTTGTTCTGAAACTCCTTGTAAAGCTCTTTGAAAGCTTCGGGTGACATCTTGATTTTAGTCATTTTTATTGCCAAGCAAGAAGGCGTGTTTCCCTAGAAATTTTTCCCAAAATTTATCGCTTGAATGCGTATTTTTTGCGTAATTCTTATTTCTGAACCGAGCAAAGCCCGGTAGTTTTGGGCTTCGTTCATGCTCTGGTGGAAATTTCTTAAATTCTTTTTTCGCGCTTCGCCCTCACTCGCTTCTTTTTTTAACCTGCGGAAATCTTCAAGCGTTAGAGCCGCGTTGCCGCTAAATTCTACAGTCTCGCGAAGCATTCCCAAAATCTGGGCAAGAAGCCGGTTGCACTCGCTGACCTCCCGAAACTTGCCACGCACATCAGCCGCCGCGCGCGTTTCGAGTATGCTCAAAATGACATTTTGCTTGTTAGCCAGTGCTTCTATTTTAATCTGCGAAGACAAATATTCCAAAGTGTCACGAATGTCAAGTCGTGTCAACAGCTCGTGCCCCATGCGCCGCGCGCTTTCTCGCGTGCAGTTGTAGCCCGCATTTAAAACGCTTTGCGTGGCATTTCCGGAAAGAAAATATTCAGCAATAAAACGCATAGTTTTAGAACCGTTCCTAAGAATGCCAAGATTTTTCGGCATTTCCTTCGGAAGCTCCGGAAACAATTCCAATTGCTCGCAATCTTCCAAAACAGAAACGCCCTGCCCCTCATGGCAAGGAGCAGGAACGCCACCTATGGAAGGAGATTTACCCATGCCTTAAAATATAACTTATTTTCAACAAAAAAGCAAGGAAAAAATGCCAACGAAGCCGATTGTTCTCGGCTAAGTGTTCAATTTGTGCAAATGGTAACGTTTGGTAATGTTTAGATATGTTTAGTGATGTTTTGACACAAATTGTTCAATTTGTGCAAAATGAACAAAGTGCTTAAAACAGGTAAAAAGTAATTTTACGCATGTTACAAAAAAAGTTTTTAAGAAAAAATCAGAAAACCCTAATAAAAATTCTTTCCGAGAATTTATATAAATATTTTTTCCGAAAATATATTTAGTTTGTTTGTTAGTTAGTTTGATTCTATCCGCATACGCGCGCGCACGGATATGGTTACCGCAACACAAAAAGCAAGCCTAGAAACCATCACCAAAAAACAAATCTGCAAATAAAGCCCCTTCTAGCCACTTTTAACCAGCCATACCACCAAACCACTACCCACCCCCTAAAAGGGTCTCCTGCATAGCTTAAAACGCAAATAAACAAGATTCTAAAACCAAGACTCAACCCACCAAAAACAATAAACACGCTAAGTGTTCAATTTGTTCAATTTGTGCAAAATGATGATGTTTGGACTGTTTTTTTGTATATTGCGCTCAGACATTCACAAAAGGAGATATGGTAATGGATGAAAATAACAACTGCATTGGCGTTGGTGCATTTGTGCGCAATGCAATTAAACTACCAAACAATGAGTTTGAAAAGGAAATGCGATTAGACAATGACGATGAAAGTATTGACAATGTTGAAATGATCACTTTAACAGAGGATGCGATAGAAGCTTATGAAAGATGCTAAATTTGACGAAATTTGGGATAAAACAATAAAACCAATATTAGACTATAAACTTTCAAGAGACAGCCAGCTTTACGCTACTGACGGCACAAGCAACAAATCTGAAGCACGTCGTGATATGGAATCTTGGTATAACTCTTCAAGGGGAAGGATCAAAATAGAGTTCATGCGACAAGCTAATAAGCTTATCGACAGGCATAAAATTTGCGCCTGCATATACAAGTCCATTGCTGAAACAAAAATCCTCAAAATTAAAGGAGGAACTTTAGAAAAAGATATGCTTGTTAATGCTGAAGTTGCATTTCTAGCTTCTTGCGTGGTTCTTTCTTCTTTTATGCGGGATGATGCAAAGGGAGTCAATGATACAGGCTTTGAGTTATTTTTAGATAACCGCAAAATGCCATGTTTTCCAGCATGCAAGAATAGTGATTCTAACGACTCATACGTGGTTCAAACTTTAAAATCTTTGTACCATGACCAGAGGTATAGCAGCTTAAGCGTTCTTGTTCTCGCAAATGTATTCGCCTACTAGAAGTTCATACAGAGTCGGTTTACAAAAGTCTCACCCAAGCAAAGCCCACTCCTGCAGCCACAGGAGGCTCAACGTCCAGCCAAAGCTGTTGATTCATGGAGCTTACACCAACGGTCTCAAGCCTACAGGTGAAGCTTCACCCCCCAAACAAATCCCCAAGATTCACAATCAAACACCACGTTTCTACCCCATCCCTGCCGCCACCGGAGGCTACAAATTCTAACCTCCACTTTTCTAATTTCCAAACCAATGGATTTAGAAAAAACAAACAGCCTGTTCAACAGCGAATTGCAGCAGCAGATTGATGGAACATTGCCGAAAGGACATATCTACAAGCTAGGGAATCCAGAGCAAATTTTAAAAGATGCTGGAGTGCCTGACTTGCCGATTGAACTCAATGCCGAAAGGCTGGCAAGAAAAGCCAGCGAAAATTACAGAAGCATACATCCATTTGATTTATCAGATGTAAAAAACCTTCCAAATGAAATAAATAACCCAATAGCCATATTCAACAGCACGAAGCCTAATGACAACTCAAAGATGATACTTACGAAATTACAGCATAATAGCAACAACTTTATTGTGGTTATAAAAACCTACTTAAAGTCACCAGGTAGAAATATTGAAACTAGAGTAAATACAATAAGCAGCTTGTATCCCAAAGATAAAGTTAAGGAGTTACTGAACTGGCTTAAAAGCGATAAACTTACTGCATGGAAAAATGAAGAAAAGGCTTTGCGCTTTGTTCAAGTCCAATCGACCAATCTAATTGCAGACGGAAGCAAAACGCAAAGCCTCTACCAATAAATATACAAAATTATTCCGGAAAAAGTAAGAAAAAAATAAAAAAAGTTCAAAAACAGAGCTTTCACACCATCCCTGCCACCACCGGAGGCTCCAAACACTAGACAAACTGGCGCAGAAACGGTTCGTATTTTGGATTCAACGAACATAGCGCATCGCCAAAGCCGCAGTCCCGCTCCGGAATAAGAAACCCTTTCTTTATTAGAGAAAAAAACGGAATTTAACCCTATAAATACAACTCTCAAGCCTACAGGTGAAGCTTCACCCCCCAAACAAATCCCCAAGATTCACAATCACATAGACTTAAACCCACCCCATCTTTGGATGCAGTCCTCATACTTCCAAACCCACTGGGGGCGCCTTGAAGCAAACTCCTCATCTGACATCGGAAGCCCAATAGATTTGTCATCTAAGCGTTCGTCAAAATCAGGGGATATTGACAGATTAAACACATTTCCCAGCGAAGGGATAAAATTACCATTAGCCAAAACACCCTCAAGAACACCTCTGAAGCGTAAGCCGGAAACAACTGGGTCGTCCAAAAGCATTCTTAAGGTTCGTTGCCTGCGCATGCGGAATTCTCTGAGGTTTGCTTTCTCATGCTCATCAAGGCTTGCTATTTCATTTTCAACATAAGCTATCCTTTTCTCTTTTGCGATTTGAGCATTCTTTTCAACGGTTCGGGCATTGATTCTATCGCCGACTTTATTCTTAATCCATACGCAGAACGAGGCCAGCAGGAAGCCACTGGCCAACAGGAACGCTATCGAAAACACAGACATCTTTTCAACACCACCAATCTTTTCCGGTAAGATAATAAAAAATAAACTAGCAAAAACCAAAGCACCGGCAAAAAATTTTCCCTGAACCATTCAAATTTTACATAGCCAGCGCCTAAAACAACAAGGCTCACAATTACGCCGCCAACTACAGATTGCCAAAAATTTAAATTAAAAAACTTCTTGATCTTTTCCACAACCTACCAATCCGAAACAAACTTCTTTTCCAAACAAATGCATACTAAATGCATACTACTTGCAAACCAAGCGCATACAAACTACATATCTAAAAACTTAGTTTTTTTCTGTTTTTTCGTTTTTTATCGCATTACAAAAATCTTTTATTTCTTTTAAATGCTTCGGGCTATTTTTTTCTTCACAATATTCCATGAATTTTTTAAGAGATTTAATGAAAAGACCATTATCATTGTATTCTTTTTTGTATTTTTGTGGCCACGGGCGTAATGCCATCAATTCATTCAGCGTACGGTTATCCAACTCAATTTTATTTTTAACATAAATACTGAAATAATTAATTAAATCCATAATGTGTTGCATTGCATCCTTGTTGAAACTAAACCACTACCTCGCCTGAAGGCGAGGGGTTTTCCTTTTGTCGGCTAAAGCCGACTTAGCCACCTGAAATAGTAAAATCATCTTGAGTTTCCAAACCATCTTCTTGACTTTCGA
>JAITUM010000209.1 GCA_031286305.1 Candidatus Fibrimonadaceae bacterium
GTTAGCAATGTACAATCCAATTCTCAATTAAAACAAAGTAACTCCTCATTCTTTGTAGCCCTAAGCCTCGACCTTCTCGGAGCGGTCGCCATTGGTTTTGGAGTTTATCAAAACATCAACGCAAACAAACTCTACGAAGACTTTAAAAAGCCACCTGCTAATGAAAGTGAATTGCAAGGACTGGAGGATAGAAAAAAAGAAGAATGGAAAAAGGTCGACAATGCAAAAAATTTGCGAAACATTGCCTATGGTGTTGGCGGCGCCTTGCTTGCTGCGGGTATAGCAGTGCACGTGTGGTTTTGAACGCTCGGACAAGCTTCCTTCATAAGCTTTTAACTCATTTACTATAGTAAACAATGATTTACTCGCTCGGGATTAGGGATTGGATTTTTTTTTTTTTTTTTGCTCAGAAAAAACGATCAAATCTGCTTAAAAACAGTGGTTTTTGCAAAATCCAATCCCCAATCCCTAATCCCCAATCCCAAACAACGAATTAATCATCACTTACTATAATTTATTTTCTATATTAATCCTTATGAAAAAAATTATTGTTCTCTCGCTATTATTGGCTTTTGCAGTGTCTTGTATTAAACAAGGTGCAAAAGAGCCGCAAACCAACAACGAAATTGCCGCTGAGCTTGCCGAAATCAAAAGCGTGCTCTCATTTGTTCTTGAAAGAGGCATGAACTCCTCTTTTGAACAAGTAAAGCAAGAAATTGAAAAAGCAAACAAGGTCTGGGACTTGAAATTAAACGAAAGCCCCTCCCTTGGAAGCCCCAACGCTAAAATCGTTATAGTTGAATTCTCCGAATTTGAATGCCCATATTGCGCAAGGGTAGCTCCGACCCTAGATTCAATAGCGCGCGCCAACCCAGACAAGGTAAGGCTCGTGTACAAGCATTTCCCGCTAAGTTTCCACAGAAATGCACCGGCTGCCGGAGCTGCATCAATAGCGGCTCAAAATCAGGGTAAGTTCTGGGAATATCGCTGGGCACTCGCTCCGCACTTCCGGGCCTTGAACGATTCCACCTACATTGCCGTTGCTGAAGAGGTTGGCTTAAACATTGAGCAGTTCAAAAAAGACATGGTCTTGGACAAAGAAAAACAAGCCATATTGGATCGCGACATGAAGCTAGGAATGGAAGTAGGAGTACAGGGAACACCAAACTTCTATGTAAATGGCAAACGCCAAGATAGATTCAGCCCTGCTTTAATTGAGCAAATGCTGAAGGAACTGTACTAGACAATATGAATTACGAAGATGCAGGCGTGTCGCTCAAAAGAGCAGACACAGCTATGATTGGTGTTAAAAAGTCTGTTCGCACAACCTTTAACGAAGGAGTGCTTGGCGATATAGGCAACTTTGGCGGATTATTTACGCTTAATCATTTGGGATTAAAAGACCCGGTGCTTGTGTCTTCGGTTGATGGAGTCGGCACAAAACTAAAGGTTCACTTTGCACTCAAAAGCCATGACTTGCCCGGGCAAGACATTGTGAATCACTGCTGCAATGATATTTTGGTTCAAGGCGCACGGCCGCTTTTCTTTTTGGATTATTTGGCAACAGGTCGCTTGGAAAGCGGAGTTTTGGAAGCCGTTGTTGAAGGCATGGCAAAAGCATGCAGAGAAAATGATTGTGTTTTAATTGGCGGCGAAACTGCAGAAATGCCGGGCATGTATCACGAAGGTGAATATGATATTTCCGGAACGATAGTAGGCGTTGTTGAAAGAGACGATATTATAGACGGCAAAAAAATAGCACCCGGAACGGTTGTTCTAGGGCTGCCCTCCACAGGTTTGCACACAAATGGTTACTCGCTTGCACGCAAAGCTCTCTTTGAAGTTGGCGGCTATAAACCGGATTCGGAAATTGGCCGAACCCTAGCGGTTCCGCATCGCAGTTATTACCGCTCTTTGATAGACTTGGTTCGCACAAAAAAAATGCAAGGCTTGGTTCACATCACGGGTTCCGGCTTCCAAGGCAATATACCGCGTATTTTACCCAAAGGCGTTTCTGTTCAAATAAATCGCTCTGCATGGCAGGTTCCGGAAATTTTCAACTTGATTCAAAAATGCGGAGATGTTGAAACAGACGAAATGTACAGAACCTTCAACATGGGCATAGGAATGCTGATATTCGTTGCTCCAAGCGATGTTGCAGAAGTTCGCAAACACTTGGAAAGCAAAGGCGAAACAGTGTTTGAGTGCGGCAAAGTAGTTGAAGGCGAGAACGAAGTTTTGCTGATTTAAAGGACAAGCGAATTGTAAACTTCTATGTCTGGGATATGGGACAAGCGGAGTTCAGAGCTACATTGGCTGGGATATGATTGTGCACAAGTTCATGTCCCGACCAACGTCGTTTAGCACGCCGCTTGTCCCATGTCCCAAAACGCTGAGAACTTCATCACCACTGCGGTTTCTCCGTTTTTGTAATATTCTTTTCTTTCAGCGATTTTTTCATATCCTAGTTTTTTGTAAAGAGAGACTGCGGATATGTTGGTTTCACTAACTTCTAAGTAAAATTTTTTTATACCTTGCGCAATAAGCTCTTTGTGGCAGCGCTCCATTAATGTTTTTGCCAAGCCCTTGCCTCGCTCGGAAGCTTCAACTGCTATGTATAAAAGCTCGGCCTCATCGCTTGCCGTTTGCCAAATGGCAAAAGCTTTTTTATCCAAAACCCAAGAGCTTGAATTTGGCTTCCACAGCGGATGAATAGCAGCTATCCATTCCGAATCATTTTTGGTTGCAAGGCGCAGCATAGTCTGAAATTTACTATTTTCTAAACATGAAAATCACCATTGAAATAATAAAGATGGCGCTCGGTGACCCTATTACTGTAGTTGTACTCTTGATTTTAGCTCTTTTTTCTCTGCTCATTTGGGGAATTGCAATAACCAAATATTTTGCGCTTAAAAATAAACGCTTGGCAAATGCAAACTTTTATAAAGCGTTTGGGCGCGTAAAACACTTTGCCGAGGTTGAACAGTTTTCTGCAAAAGCATCGGAATGCCCGCTAAAAAGCATAACCGATGCCGTGCTTAAAGAAGCCGGAAACTTAAGCCCCTTTGTTAGCGTTGAAACTTTGGCGCCTCGCTCTGAAATGCTGGAAGATACCATGCAGCGCGAAATTGAAGCCTGCAGGTTAGAAGAAGATTCCAGGCTGTCTTTTCTTGCTATAACCTCTAACGTTGCACCGTTTTTTGGGCTTTTCGGAACGGTATGGGGCATTATGCAATCTTTTTACGAAATAGGAACACATGGCTCCGCAGACCTAAGCGTTGTGGCACCCGGAATTGCGGTGGCTTTGATTACTACGGTTGCCGGTTTGATAGCGGCCATTCCGGCTTCTATGGCATATAATTATTTTGTCTCTCGCAATAACCACCAAGAAATTCTTTATTACAATTTTTCCTCGCACTTGCTAAGTTTGTTTAAGCGCGGAGATTTATTGGCAATAGAAAAAGTTCTAACTGACAGGGAACTCCAAAAATGAAGCGAGGCCGCGGCAAATCCTTAAATCAAGAGATGAATTTAACCAACTTGATAGATGTTGTGTTTGCCATCTTAATTGTTTTTTTAATATCCGCTCCTCTTATGAGCCAGGGCATAAAGGTTGACCTGCCGGATGCGGAAGCACCTACGCTTGAGCAAAAAAAGATGTTGAAAATCTCTATTACCAAAGACGAGGAAATTTTTATTGGCGAAGATAGGGTGTACATAGATGACTTCAATGAAATCTTTAGATCTCGCTGGGAAAACGAAGCACCTGTTGTGATAAATGCCGATGAGGCTGTGAATTACGGCATTGTTATGAAGATTGTGTCTTTGGTGCAGGTTGCAGGCGTTAAGCAGCTTGGTTTTTTGACTTTGGAAAGAAAAGAAGAGAGGAGAAAAAGAAGATGAGCGTTTATTCTTTTGGCAAAAAAAAACCTGTTGTTGGCGAACGCGTATTTATAGCTCCCGGCGCGCGCATAATAGGGGAAGTTGAGCTTGCAGAAGATGTTTCAATTTTTCACAATGCGGTTTTGCGTGGAGACATTAACAGCATAAAAGTTGGCAAAAAAACAAATATCCAAGACAATTCAACTGTGCACTTGGCAGGTGATAAAGGCGTTGTTATAGGCGAAGGTGTCACGGTTGGCCACAATGCGATTTTGCATGCCTGCACTGTTGAGGATTATTGCCTTATAGGCATGGGTTCTTGCATTATGGATGGTGCGGTAATTGGGCACCACAGCATTGTGGGCGCCGGTTCTCTTGTGACCAGCGGCAAGGAATTTCCGCCTTATTCCCTAATAACCGGAAGCCCCGCACGAAGGGTTCGCGAATTGACGGAAGAAGAGAAAGAATATTGCAAAGCCAGCGCAGAAAACTACCTAAAAGTCAAGGATGAGTTTCTGTGTAATCAATGATTTCTATATTACCGCAGATGTCAAAAAAATTTGAAATATTCATTTCGTATAGACGCAAAGGTGGTTATGATACTGCCAAACTGCTTTACGATAGGCTGAGGTTAGACGGTTACTCCGTTTCTTTTGATATAGATACTCTGGTAAATGGGGATTTTGATAACGAACTTGAAAATAGAGTGAACGAATGCAAAGACTTTTTGCTTGTGCTGAGTCCGGGAATTTTTGACAGGCTTTTTGTTCCGGATCCGGACTACGACCCTGAAAACGATTGGGTTCGCCGAGAAATTGCCCAAGCACTTAAAGCAAACAAAAATATAATACCGCTATATCTAGAAGGTTTTGTTTTTCCTAAAAATTTGCCGGACGACATTAAAAACATAGCAAGAAAAAATGCCATAGACCTATACCCAAAATATTTTGAAGCCGCTTATGAAAAAATGAAATCTTTTTTAAATTCAAAGCCAAGCTGGAGGGTCAAGCATCAAAAGAAAATGATTTCCGTTGTTGCCGCGATACTTTTAGCTTTTGCCGGATTTTTATTTTATCAAGTGCAAGAAACAGAAAAAACACATGAACAAAAAATAGAAGCCGAAAGAGAACGCACTTTAGACTCCATACGGCAAATTAGAGAACAGCGGCGGTTACAAGAGAGAACATATCACTGGCAGGGGGATAATGATATTGGGCAGGTGATTTTTGAAAAAATTGCAGCAGCAGGAGTTCAAAAAACAGAATGTTCCGGTAATAGCGGCAGGCTTTTAACCCTTAACCTAGATAATTTCAATTGCCGAGGCGGAGCAGAAATTATTTGTTCTTACGCTCCTAGAGTTTACGTTGCAAGCTGCAATAACAGGCGTCTTGAGATTTTGGATATGAGGCGCTTAAGAAGCGAACCAAAACAAGATACGGCAGCAGCAAAAGAAGATTTGATAAACAAATTGCGCGAAGCCGATTTTAGTGCATGGATTTCCAAGATAGAGCAAGACTTCAATTTGAGCGAAAGGAGAGAATGAAGTGAAGCTTTCGGATTTAACCAAATATAAAAACATAGTTATACAAACTCATAATATTCCCGATGCAGACTCGGTTTCTTGTGCTTATGTTTTGCAAAAATATTTTGAGCAACATAAATGCAAGGCGAAAATAGTTTATGGCGGCAGAATTTCAATAACCAAACCTAGCTTGCTAATGTTTATTGAGGCCCTTGGTATAGAAATAGAATTGATTTCCGAGCTACCTCCTACAGATTTGCTCATAACTATTGATTCTCAATATGGTGCGGGAAATGTTGAAAAATTTCCTTGTGAAAAATTTGCTGTTATAGACCATCATGTAAGCGAAATTCAAGAAAACGAACTTTGCGAAATTAACCCTGCGCTTGGCAGTTGCGCAACTCTTGTTTTCAGCATGCTCTCAAAAGAAAATGAGAAAGAATTGTTGAAAAATGATAAAATAAGCACAGCTTTATATTACGGGCTTTATACCGATACAAACGGACTTGCGGAATTGCGGCATCCTTTGGATAGAGACTTGGCAGACGTTGAGCATGACAAGGCTTTGTTAAAAAAACTGAAAAGCGCAAACCTTACAATGCCTGAACTTTCCATTGTTTCCGATGCTTTAAAAAAACCTGAAGTTCTAGAAAGCATAGCTCTGTTTAAAGCAGAACCCTGCGACCCGAATATTTTGGGATTTTCAAGCGATATAGCAATGCAAGTTGACTCTCTTGACGCTTGTGTTTTGTATTCAAGTATAAGCGGCGGTATAAAGCTTTCCGTTCGCAGCTGTTGCCGTGAAATTATGGCAAATGAGTTTGCAGCATTTTTGTGCGAAGGTTTTGGGGGCGGTGGCGGAAATTTGGAAAAAGCCGGTGGTTTTTTAAAAAAATCAGAAGAATATTTATTTGCCAGAACAAAGGAGTACTTAGTTGCTTTTGATAAAATTTACGCAGGGCAAACTCAGGTTGATTTTGCTTCGATGAAGCGTTATAGAAAGCTTCAAGTGCCGGTTGGTTTTGCAAAATGCGAGGATTTGTTTCAAGATGGAACAAGGATAACAGTTCGTACAATGGAAGGCGATGTGGACTTGGTGGCTCGGGAAAATATTTATTTCATGATAGGCATAGAAGGTGAAGTTTACCCTATTTTGCGTGAAAAATTTGAAAAAAACTATATTGCTACGCTTGATAGCTATGAGCAGATTTCTGAGTATCCGCCGACCGTTATAAACAAGGCTACCGGAAAAAAACAATCTCTTGTGCGTTTTGCTAAAATCTGTTTTGCAAAGGACGAAAAGATAATAAAAGCAAAGCAAATTGACAAGCGCACAAAAGTATTCACCTATTGGGATCTCGAAAAATACTTCTCCGGCAAACCCGGCGACTGGTTAGCAGCCAACGAAAACGACCTAGGTGACTGTTATATTATAAACGAGCGAATTTTCCCACAAACATATGAGTTGATTGATTGAGTTAATCAATGATTTTCTATATTTCTCATATGCGTAGTTTCTTATTTTTAGTTTTTATCTGTGCACTTAGCGTTGCTTGTGCACAAATGCTTCCGGGCGCAAAACCTGTGTCCAGTCCCATGGCTGATTCTGAGGGCAAACCTGTCTTGATGGATTTCAGCATTAATTTAGTCGGCTTAAAAGACGCCAATATGCCGTTTTCGGTATTTAGCGATAGACCGCTGATGATTTATTACTTTGGTCCCAATTGCCCGCACTGCCAAAGAACGTATGGCGGAGTTCAGCAGGTGGCGAAAGAATATGAACAGAAAGGGCTTGCCAGCATTGCAATCTCAGTTGGCAATGCAAGCAGAATGGACCTTTTGAAGTTCATGGATCAACATAAAGCTTCAATTCCCTTTTTCCAAGATACTGACCAGACTTTTGGCAAAAACTATGGCGATGGTTATGTACCAAGGCTTTATCTTGTTCAGACAAATGGGCAAGTTTACCGTTATACTTCTACAGACAGCGAAGGCATGAAAGAGGTCAAAGCTGATATAGAAAGGCTATTCGGCATAAAATAACGCTTTGCAGAGCTAAACAGATTGCAAATTTTATATATTAACGCTTAGAAGCACGGGGGTGCTTTGGTTTCGACAGGATTCCAGACGCGCTAGTTGCATGCCGAGGTAGGCTGGCCTCGTAAAAAGCCTAAAAAACATAAGTGCAAACGAAGAGTACGCACTCGCTGCTTAAACAATAGCAGCGCCGAAACTTCTCCCTCGCCCGCTGGGGGAAATCATTCGGACGCAATGCGGGATAGGGTTTTGTGGTTGCCTGAACGCAAAATCTGAGATTCTCGGGCTAGTTTTTGTTTTGCGCCAACCTTCAGGGCGTTTCAAAAGCGAACTTCAAATTCGAAGGGAACGCATGTATGAGCGAACGCAGAAGGAATTTTGGACAGGGGTTCGACTCCCCTCACCTCCATCATTCGCCCACTTTAATCATCATACCCGGAAAGATTCTCTTCTCTAAACCGGGATTCCAGTCTTTAAGCTGTTGAACTGTTACATTGTGAGCACGAGCTATATCCCACAGGTTGTCGCCGGGCTTTATCTCGTAGCTTGTACCTTTTGTGTTCTGTGCCGTAGAAGTATTTTTTGGTGGCTCTACAGCTCTAGTTGGTGTGCTTTTAGAAGAGGGGCTTTGTATATAAAGTCTCTGACCTATTTGAATTTTATTGTTCTCCAATTCATTCCACGTCATCAAGCTCTGTATAGACACTCCATAACGGCGAGCAATGGCGCCAAGATTATCTCCTTTGTCAACAACATGGGTTCGCACATTATCGCTGCTTGGGGCATTTTCATTATTTGTTTTTTGTGCTTCGGCAGGCTTTGTTGTTGCTGCTGTTGATGTTGTAGCAGCAGCTCTTACCGGAGCAGCTGCACCCGTAGGCGTGGGGATAATGAGAGTTTGTCCAATTCTAAGATTTGTGTTTTTCAAATTATTTGCAGATTGAATATCTGCAACCCTTGAACCGAATTTCCTTGCTATGCTGCCAAGGTTATCACCTTGTTGCACCTTATATTGTTGCGTGCGCGCAACTTGTGTTTTATCCATTTTTTCGTAAGCTACCAAAAACTTTTCTCTAGAGCCTTTAGGGATTTTCATTGTATATTTTTTAGCATTTGGCGGCGTGCTCCAGCTAATAAGTTCAGGATTCAATTCACGCACAGTATTAACGCTTGCGCCAATTGCGCTACTAATTTTATCAAGAGGAACTCCATCAGTGATAGTGACTGTGTCAAAGGGAATAAAATTTTGTTTTCGAACTTCAATTGAATAACGTTCCGGATAATGCCCTATAATTGTTGCGGCTATAATTCTCGGAACGTAAATCATTGTTTCACGAGGTAGCTGCAGGTCCCAGTAGGTAATTTCTTTGTCAGGGTTTTCTGCGCGAGCTTCTCTTAGCAGCCTTCTCACTCTGCCCTCTCCGCAGTTATAAGCCGCCATTGCTAGGTACCAATCATTGAATTCTCTGTGCAAAGCAGAAAGATAACTCATAGCGGCATCGGTTGCAGCCTCGGGATTATAACGCATGTCCAACCAAAAATCCTGAGTCAATCCATAGCGCTTTCCTGTTGACGGTATAAACTGCCACACGCCAGCTGCCTTTGCTTTGCTGTAAGCTTTTGGTTTAAAACCGCTTTCCACAAGTGCTAAATAAATCAAATCTGTTGGCATGTTTCGTGCCTTTATTCTTGTATAAATCATGCTGTCTAAAAGCGTTTTACGAGAAAGGGAAGCTTCAATAAAACTCCGTGCATTTGTGGTTAAAAAGCGAAGCTCATGCATAACTCTGTCATTCACTTCAATAGGCAGCGAAAACTTGGAAAGGTCCATTGAATCCAAAAAATTTCCAAGCAATGGTCTTTCCGTGATGTCTAGAGGAACCTCCTCAAGGAGCTCAATTTCGTAGTCGTTGTAAATTGAATGTGTTAGTTCCGTGTCAAAGTTAGCGAGCCTGGGATAGAGGCTCTCCAAAGTGAATATTATTCGCATTGGCATTGTAGCAAAGTAAACGGAATCGTCCGGTGCTCCAATAGAGTCCAACTGTTTTTCAGAAAGAACCTCGTTCAGAGCAAGGTCTAAGTAACGCAGCGCAGATAAAGGGTCTTTTTCAAAGGCTTGCATAGCAGCTTTATACTCAGCCCAAGAAGTTTTACCAGCCGCCCCTATAGGCTCTACCAACTCTAACTCTATTAGTTCTGCTGATTTTTCTTCCATCACTGGCGGGGCAATAGTAACAATATCACCCTTGGGCGTTGCCGAGCAGGCAAGCAACAAAAACATCAATGTGAAAAAAAACAATGTTTTTAAAAAAATCACTCTTCTTCCTCTTCTTCGTAATCAAGTCCTAAACGACGAAAATGCGGCTTGTCAAAATTAAGCTCCTCGTCCAAGGCTTCTTCCTCTTCTTCCATTAAATCTTCTTCCTCTTCCAAGTCGTCGAACTCGTCTAAGTCATCGTCCTGGTCAGATACAGGAAGAAAATCACCACCACCGCCCTTTGGACGACGTCCTAGCTGCAAAGGATACTTCATAACACTACCTCCCGAATTTAGAAACTCCTTTCGCAAAATATACATTTTTTTTGCACACCTGTCAAGGAAAGTAGTAAATTTACGCTATGCGTTATAAATTTATTTGCGAATATAATGGTTTTGCCTTTTCCGGATGGCAAGAACAGCTTAAAAACAGCATTGTTTGCGAAAAAACCGTACAAACTGAGTTGGAGAGAGCTTTTTCCATAGCTTTGAGGCAAAAAATCAGCATTGTAGGGGCTGGCAGAACAGATGCCGGGGTTCATGCTAGAGGGCAAGTTGCGCATTTTGACTTTGAGGGTGAGGCATTAAACTGCCATACTTTGGAAAAATCTGTAAATGCTATAAGCGATAAAAATGTTTGCATAAGGAATTTGGAACCCTGCTCAAAGGATTTCCACGCCCGCTACAGCGCAAAGGAAAGGTGCTACCAATACACTCTCTGCACGGAGCAAATAGTTTTGGGAAGGGAGTTGGTTTGGGTTTGTGGGTATAAATTAGATACCGAGCTTATGGAGCAAGAGGCAAAGTTTTTTTTAGGCGAACATGATTTCAACGCGTTCTCCATTCCCAGGAATGATGGTAAAAGCACGATTTGCACTATAACGGAATTTCGTTTGGAAAAGCCTGTAGGGATGGCTCTGCGCTGGCATATATGCGGGAACCGGTTTTTGCACAAACAGATTCGCTCAATGGTTGGTTTATTATTTGACGTTGGCAGAGGGCGTTTTGCGCCCGGAACTGCAGAGAAAATTTTCAGCGGTGAATTTAAAGGCGAAAGAACATGGGCTCCACCGCAAGGCTTGGTGCTGGAAGAGGTGAGGTATTAATCCTTGATGCATCTAACAGAAAGTTGATGTTGCTTGCCTGCTTTCCTACTGCCAATATAATCGCTAGCATGCCACAAAGACAAGTACTCAGCCACGCCGCTGACGTTATCTGTAGAACTCCACCAAAAGCCATACTCTTCAGCGTATCTGAAAGAGCCTTTAGCGCTAATAGCTCCACCAGGCAAAGCAGAAAAGCCAAATTCATCCAAGCCATCACCGGAACTTTCGCAAGAACCTTGATAATATATTGTTGAACCCAAATCTCCCCATTCCTGTACCCATTCTTCCGTTGGAGAAAATAGAACCATAATGTCTCCCCTGCATCTCCAACCACCTGTTGATTTTAATTTTACTCCTGCATTGCCACCAACCTCATCTATCAGCTTTGCCCATTCCTCAATGCTTGGCAAATGCCAACCTGCAGGGCAAACAGTCATTGCCGTTTCCCAATCATATAACCTGCCGATACCATTGTTGTCTCCATTGTAATTTAAATTTTCTGCCATCCAAATTTGTTTGCCTATAACAACGGTTTTATATTCTTTGCCATCTCGCGAGTCTGTAAAAATTTCCTTGCCAATAATACTGCCGGCAACACAAAGCTGTGAATATGAATCGTATAAAGTACCTTGGCAAAGGTTCAATAAAGTGTCATCTATGCATTTTTGCTTTGCCAAATCGTATGTTACTTCGTTGCATTTTTTTTGAATAGTATTATCATAACAAAATTCTGTTATTTCATTGTAATAAGTCTTCCCACATTTTGAATATACAGTATCGTTCATGCACTTCTGTTCTGCCAGCTTGTATGAATGCCAACCACACGGTGCATAAACGACATTATTGTAGCAAGATCCTGTTCCTTCTATGTAAAAATCTTCTCCGCATGGTAGCAATACCTCCGGTTGATCTATAGCGCAGCAGAGTAGAAAAATACTTGCAACGCTTGATAGTATGGTTCGGGTCATAGGGAGGAATCCTTAATGCAACGTACAGACATAAGAGTTGATGTCCAAATTGCACTTCTATATATGTTAGCATCATAGTAAGTTATTCTCCATACATAAATATCGCTGCATGTATTACTGTAACACGTTGTGCTCCACCAACTGGTGAGATTTCCGCCATGGCTAAAATCACCATCAGGACCACCGGGGCCGTCCGGCAAAGCTGAAAAACCATAATCGTCCGTTCCATTGCCGGATATATTATCCCAATCATTCCAAGCCCAGCCGCTTGTAGCTTTTAACTTTGCCCCCGAATTACTACCAACAAAATTTTCCAATGCAGCCCATTCCTCATCACTTGGCAAATGCCAACCATCCGGGCAAACTGTCATAGCTGTTTTCCAATTGTAAAATCTGCCGTACTTTTCACAGTATATCGGATTATTATAGAAGCATTTGCTATCTGGGGTATCATAATTTAAATTTGTAGCCATCCAAGTTTGTTCGCCTATAACAACAGTTTTGTATACTTTCGGATTTAACGGGTCACGCTCATCAATTAAATCATCACCATATATAGCATTAGAAGAACTTGAACTGTTATTATTAATATTATCGCCATTGTAAGGCTTACCTTTAAGACAACGCACGGAAAGAAAATATGATTTATCCATAAAGCTATCTTGGAGAAAATAGGCTATGCTGTGAGTACGAACGCCAAAAAATGTCTCATCATTTCTATGATATTTGCCATTTATAGTGTTCCACCAAGAGGTATAACCGCCAACACCACTAAAGTCGCCATTAGGAGTACCAAAACCAGCAGGCAAAGCTGAAAAACCATAATGGTCAATACCATTATTGGATATGTTACTCCAGCTATTCCAATTCCATCCGTCAATTGTTTTTAATTTAGCAGTAGCGTCATCACCAACATAGTTCCTTAACCTTGTCCACTCAGCATCTGTAGGTAAATGCCAACCGTCTGGGCAAACATTTAATGCCGTTTCCCAATCGTAAAGTCTGCCATATTTTTCGCAGTTTGCCAAATCATCATCGTAGCACTTGCTACCCAGAGCATTGTAACTCAAATTCTCAGCCATCCAAGTTTGTTCGCCTATAACAACAATTTTATATTCTTTACCATCTCGCTGGTCTGTAAAAGTTTCCTTGTTAATAATACTGCCGGCAACACAAAGCTGTGAATATGAATCATACAAAGTGCCTTGGCAATTTGGTCTTTTATAAATTACGCCATCTTGACAAAATTCTATTTCCTCTTTGTAAAAATCTTTTCCGCACGCTAGTAATAGTTCCGGTTTATCCATGGTGCAGCAGAATAGAAAAAAGCAAAAAAACAAAGCGATGGCAATTTTTGTCATTTTAAAACTCATAAGTTACAGCTGTTTCAATACGGTTATAACTGCCTGTTTCATGCTCTACTGCTCTACTCCACATATATTCGGTGTCGTGTCTATAATATTCTAAAGTTAATGTTGTTGCCTTTAGCTTGTAGCTTACATTAGCGAATACAACCCCGTTAAGCCAAGGTGCTGAAGGCCAGTATTCACCTGTAATTCTTTCTGCACCAACACCTGTGTTAAAACTCAAATTATCACTTGCCTTAAAACCAAGCGCACCCCATCCGCCTATAGATTTTACCTTGAATTTTACATTGTTATAAAAAGGCTCTGAAAGCCCGCCGTAACTTGAAAGATTCTGACCGGTAAAAAATTCACCGCTTATAATTACAATGCCAACAGGAGCAAATATATCTGCAGCAATGCCCCAAGAAGGCAGTTCACTTTCTGAAGCCCAAAAAACAGAGCTTCCTATTTTAATTGGCGTTGTTGTGTTAATTCTGCCTTCAAATGCCGGATAATCTCCTTCATCTTTGCGAGCTGCCGCAGCAATTTCTGTGGAACCGAGTTTTTGCGTTAGGCGAATTTGAGGCCGTTCTTTATACAAATTACCCGCACCAATTAATTTATTGTAGTTGATGGTAGGCGGGTTGTATGGAACAAATAGAGCAGAACTTTGCCCAAACAAAATGCTTAAACCTATATCTGAAAATAAAAAGTTTACAAAGCTGTGGTTCAGTCTTAAATTATAATCGTTAACAAAATCACCTTCAAATTTTCCCGTTAAAATTAACCTTCCATTTGAAATAGAATCTCTTATATTAATGCCCAAAGTAGTTTGAGATGCTGCAAAATCAGAATGGCTTGCTTTTTCCCCGGAAAACTCCGCTACAAAAACACCACTTGGATTGGCACTGCCCGAAACCCCATCGCTCCATACGCCATTAAAGTGAACAAAACCGTAAGGGCTTACTTCCGCAGCACTCGCCAAAACAATCACCAATGCAACGCTTGCTAATATGGTTCGAGTCATAAGGGATAAGGTAGAAAATTATTTTTCTATATTCTAAGCATGAGCGAAACCTTTAATAGTAATTTTAGTCAAAAAGATTTTGAACAATCTTTTTTTACAAGGGATGGGTATGAAGAATACGCCAGTGGTATGGAGTATTCTCATAACTCTCGTATGCGACCAGACGATCAAGATATTTTTGATTGGCTAATGGAAGACAAAGAAAGCATGAGAAAGGGTGCTATCGGCGAAACAATAGAAGAAACTTTACGCTCTTTAAGGTGATTTATGGCTAATAGACCAGAAGAATTCCCACAATTTACCGTACTTTCCGAACAAGCAATAAATGAAAGAACTCAAAGGTTAGCCAAATATATGTCTAGTAATCCGCAGATATTGGAAATCTCTGATAGACAAGTCAATCCTAAAAGTGTCGCACAAATTATAGATAGGGTCGAAAAGCGGCGAATATACTTTCACATATTCCATGAAGGGATGAAAATGGGAGAACTAAATGAATTTTCCCTTTATTATTTTTGGATATTAAAACTTTGCCCTTTTAAGCACTCCTCTATTGACAATGCAGAATTGAATGCAAAAATTTCTTTGCGACTTTTTATAGACGTTGTGCATTCTGTTGCTTTTAGACAGAATAAAAAAGCAAATATGGATAGTAAGATTATTCAAGCAATTTATTACTCGTTTCGCTATAGAGATTTAAGCAAAGAATCCATAATGCTAATGGCAGAAAGTTTAATTTTTTAATTTATCAGCGCTTGGCAAGTGCCAACCATCCGAGCAACGGTCACCGCTTTCCTCCGTTCTCTAATTGCTTTTGAACACCCCTAAGCGTTTCAAGGTAGGTACGCTCTACAGGGGCCAGTGCTTCTACTGCTAATTTCTTGTATTCATCGTATTCAGTTTCGGCTTTTTTTACGGCTTCTTCATGTGTAACGCGCCCCGCATCTTCTAGCACTCCTTTGCCATACACAAACGCAAACTTATCAAGCTCGGCAACCCAGTCCTTCATGTACATGGGTTCTTTACGCCTGGCTTTCATTTCGGCAAGGTCAAAAAACGCTGAGACCATACTATTAAGGTCAAGCAGTTCATTTTCGCTCAAATAGTTTTTTGCTATCGTTACTTCGTCTTTTCGCGGTTGACTTCCTTGAAAAACCGTTAACCCCATAAACGGTTGTGTGTGGTCGGCTCTGCCGGCTATGAGTTCCGGTGCGGTTTGACCGCTAACAGCATAGTGCAATTTATTTTGGACAATTTTGAAAAATTTTATTGTTTCTTTTTGCTTCGGGTCGTAGTCCATGCTTGTAGCATACAAATCTAGTACCTGTCTGTACAAAACTTTTTCGGATGAACGAATGTCTTTTATTCTGTTTAATAACTCTTTCCAATAATCACCGCCACCCGCTTTTTTAAGCAAATCATCATTCAGCGCAAAACCCTTGCGCATATATTCCTTTAAAACCTCAGTTGCCCATTTTCTAAACTGAACACCCCTAAGCGACTTAACACGATAACCAACAGCAATTATGACGTTTAGATTGTAGTAATCTACTTGATAGGTTTTACCATCTGTAGCAGTTGTTGCAAAATTTGCAACAACTGAATTTGAATCCAATTCTCCTTCCTCAAAAATATTTTTTATATGCCTTGAAATGGTGGATTTGTTTCGCTGAAAAAGCTCTGCGATCCTGTCAAGCGACAGCCATACATTATCTTCACCAAACAGAACATCAATTTTTGTTTGTCCATCTTCGGTTTGATAAATAATCAGCTCACCTTTGCTCATGAAAAGCCCCCTAAGACTTCACATATTCCCTGATTGCATCTCTCAAATTGTTGAAAACTTTTTTCAATTCTTCATCGTCTTCTTCTAAAAGAGTTATGCGGAAACCTTGTAGCTCCGAGCAGAAGCTGCTCATGGGAACAACGCAAATTCCGGTTGCACCCAAGAGGTAATAAACAAAGCGGTAATCAGGGCTAACACCCTTGCACCACTCCTCAACCTTTTCTCTTATTTTCGGATTTTCAATTGACAAAGTTTGCTTATTGTTCAAAACTCCATCCCTGAAAATTATGGAATTGTAAAATGCGCCATAAGTAGGATTGAACATTAATTCCGGAACTTCGCCTAAAATGCTGTTTATCAATGCGCTTCGCTTGCCTGTTTTTTCGTTGCTTTCAAGCCTGTGCGTTTCAAAGCGCGAGTCCCCGTATATAAGAGGCAAAGCCAGCTGTGGTAGCGTGGTGGAGCAAACTTCTATCATTTTAGCGTTATCCAAAGCTTCGCAAAAAGCGGCAAACTGAGGGTCTTGAGCCCTGTTGTAATATTCCATCCAACCGCAGCGCGAACCGGGCCAGGGCACATCTTTGGAAAGTCCCTTCATTGCAATGCCCGGAACTTCTTCAATAAATTCTGCCAAAGAATACGACTTTGCACCGTTGTAAACAATCTTGTTATAAACCTCGTCAGATATAATAAACAGCCTGTACCTGCGGGCTATGTCCACTATTTTCTTTAAATGCTCAAGCGGCCACACCATTCCCGTTGGGTTGTCCGGGTTTATTATTAAAATGCCAACTATGTTTTGGTTGTATTTTACTTTGTTTTCCAATTCTTCCAAATCCGGATACCAATGGTTTGCGGGGTCTAGCCTGTATGTGATTGGATCTGAATTTGCATGAGCCGCTTCTGCAGAGCTATGCGTGCTGTAAGCGGGCGAGGGGCCTATAACGCGGCTACTTGGGTCTAAGAGCTTGTAGGCTGTGGAGATGGCATCGCCAAGCCCGTTGAAGAATAAAATATCTTCCGGCGTTATTTGCGCACCACCAAAAGCATTGTTTTGCTCACATAAAAATTCTCTTGTTGCTAAAATGCCTTTTGATGGGCAGTAGCCATAAGACTTGTTTTGCTGTGCTAAATCGGATATTATTGTTTTTATCCAACTTGGCAACTGACATTTTTTTTCTATTGGGTCTCCTATGTTCTCCCAATGAATGTGAAGCCCAAGAGCTTTAAGCTGATTCGCTTTTTTAACAATTTCGCGAATTTCATACTTAAACTCCTTTGAACCGTCTGATAAAAGTTTTCTGCGCATGAATGGAATGTAGAAAATTGGGGATTAGGGATTTAGGAATTTTCTATATTCTCTCTATGGAAAAATCGCAACATATAAGTTTCAATATGCTGATTGCAGGAGTTGGTGGCCAAGGCACGCTCCTCGCTAGCAAAATTTTGGGCAATTATGCACAGCTAATCGGCAAAGATTGCAAAATGTCTGAGGTACACGGAATGGCTCAACGTGGTGGCAGTGTTATCACTCATGTTCGAGTTGCAGATAAGGTTCACAGCCCATTGTTTAACGAAAAGCAGGCAGATATAATCTTGGCTTTTGAAGAGCTTGAAGCTCTGCGCTGGGCTGGGCATGTTAAAGAGGATGGAATAATCATTGTTAACAAACAAAACATTTACCCAATGCCGTGTGCCGTAGGCATGGCCGAATACCCCGAAGATATTTACGAACAGTTGGCAAAATACAATGCCAAAATTCACAAAATAGATGCAATCGGCATAGCGAACAAACTGGGTGAAACTCGTACTGTTAATATTGCCATGCTCGGTTTTTGTGCCGCCATATTGAATTTTAACAAGGAAATTTTTATAGACGCAATTAAAAAAAGCGTAGCGGCTTCGACCGTAGAAATTAATCTCAAAGCTTTTGAGCATGGATATGCACTAGCCGCAGAAGGAAACTCATGACCAATTATTATGAAAAAGAATTAGAGACTATGCCACGAGCAATTCTCGAAAAATTACAGCTTGAACGCCTAAAAACAACTGTAGAATATGTTTATAAAAACTGCAACTTCTACAGCAAAAAAATGGACGAAGCCGGTATTAAACCAACAGATATAAAAAGTCTGAGCGACTTAAAAAATCTACCATTCACCACAAAACAAGACCTGCGCGATAATTACCCCTTCGGCGCTTTCAGCGCACAAAAAAGCGACATTGTTCGCGTTCATGCCTCGAGCGGCACAACAGGCAAGCTTACCGTAGCAGGTTACACTCAAAACGACGTTGATATATGGGCAACTGTTATGGCACGCTCACTCGCAGCCTGCGGCTGCTCGCATAGCAGCGTAATCAATGTTGCTTACGGCTACGGCTTGTTCACCGGCGGGCTTGGCGCACACTACGGCAGCGAACTCCTCGGCGCGTTGACCATACCTGCATCAAGCGGCAATTCAAAGCGGCAGTTGCAGTTGTTCAAAGACCTCGGAGTTACCACGCTTTGTTGCACACCGTCTTATGCACTTTATTTGGCAGACGAAATGCAAAACGAAGGTTATAGCGCTTCTGATTTTAATTTAAAGCAAGGTGTTTTTGGCGCGGAACCCTGGACAGAAGAAATGCGAGAGCAAATTCAAAACAAGCTTGGGCTCAAGGCTTATAATATCTATGGCCTAAGCGAAATAATAGGGCCGGGTGTTTCGGTTGAATGCGAATATCAATGCGGGTCGCATATTTGGGAAGATCACTTTTTACCGGAAATAATCAACCCTGAAACGCTTGAACAAGCGGGCTACGGCCAGCAGGGTGAGCTTGTATTCACAACAATAAGCAAAACCGGAATGCCTTTAATCCGCTATCGCACTCGCGACCTTTGCTCCTTAACAAACGAACCATGCAAGTGCGGTCGCACCCATGTTAGCATGACAAAAGTTGTGGGGCGTAGCGATGATATGCTTATCATTCGTGGCGTTAATGTTTTCCCCTCGCAAATTGAAAGCGCACTCTTCACTGTAAAAGGTATTGAGCCGCACTATCAAATTATTGTCGATCGTGTGAATAATCTTGATACAACAGAAATTCAAGTTGAAATAGAAGATAAACTTTTCAGCGATGAGGTTAAAAACCTTCAAAAACTTAAAAGCCAACTTGAAAAAAATGTATCGAATGCAATTAGCGTAGGCGTGAAAATTAATTTCGTAAGCCGTGGCACCATAGAGCGTAGCCAAGGCAAAGCGGTGCGAGTAATCGATAAGAGGAGGATTTAGCATGATAAAGCAAATTTCCGTGCTGGTTGAAAATAAATCGGGCCAGGCCTATAAACCTATCAAGGTGCTTGGTGATGCAGGCGTTGATATATGCGCAATATCGGTTGCCGATACAATTGACTTTGGTATTCTAAGAATAATTACACGCGATAACGACAAGGCGGTTGAGGTGTTGAAGCAAGCTGGTTGCACAGTGAATTTGGCAGACCTTGTTGGTGCTGTTGTGGAAAACGAACCGGGCGGCCTTGCAAATCTTCTCACCGTATTTGAAAAGGAAGGCATTAACATTGAATATTTTTATTCCTTTCTTCCGCGCAAAGGCGAAGAAGCGATAATGTTTTTTAAAGTGGAAGAAACGGCAACGGCTCTTGAGAAACTAAAAAAGCATGGCGTTAAGCTTGTGGAAAAGTCAATATAACTTCTTCCATCTTTGTTCCGTCCATTTTTTTAATTTTGAACAGATAACCTTGAATTTCAATGCTTGTTCCGATTTTGGGCAACGAGCCTAAGGTATGTTGTATAAGACCGGAGAGAGTTTCTATTTGTTCGTTTTTATCTATGGTAAAATGAATTCCCAAGCGGTCTTCCAAATCGGAAAGTGTGATTAGCGGGTCTATCATATATTGCCCGGCAGAAAGTTTAACAAAACCCATATCTTCTTCCGAATCGTCTTCGTCTTTTATTTCTCCCACAATCTCTTCTAAAATATCTTCCATGGTAGCAAGACCTGCAGTGCCGCCATACTCATCTACTACTATAACCAAGTGGTTATTGCTTTCTCTAAGCTCGTGCAAAAGGGTGTCTATTTTTTTGCTTGTGGGCACAAAAACAGCTGGGCGTACAAGCCTTTCCAAGTCAAAGGTTTCATGCGGTCTTTCTGTGTACCATTCCAAAAATTCTCTGTTTGAAAGTATGCCTATTATATTATCTATGGAACCGGAATATACAGGCAAGCGGCTATGCCTTTCATAGTTCAGAAGCTGTATAACGTCTGGCAGTGAAGTCTGAACATCAACGGCCCGCATTTCAACGCGCGGTGTCATAATTTCTCTTACCGGAGTGTCTGAAAACACAAAGATATTTCTAATCATCTGCTTCTCTTCTTCTTCTAAAGCGGAGGGAGAATCATCATCATTCATGGCTACGCGCATGGACTCCGATAAAAAAGAGAGCCTGCTATCGTAGCCCAAAATTTTAAAAAGTCCTTTTTGCAAAAACAGTGAAATTTTTACGCTCGGTAAAAAAATGTATTTGAGGATTTTATAAGCTTTTATGCAAAATTTTGAAAGAGTATCCGGGAACAAGGCTGCTAGGGTTTCTAAAACAAAGAGGTCTGCAATGTATATAATGGCTGGCACTATGAGCCAAACATACCAATGCTCGCCGGCAAACTTCCAGCCTATAAGCGCGAATGCGACCAAGCAAGATGCGTAAATGCCTTGAAAGATAACTTCTTTGAAATCTTCGCTATTTAAAATGCCATCAAGTTCGGTTTCTGTTTGTCCATCCTCCTCTTCCAGATCTTTCCGAAAATGAAGAGAGCGAAGAACTCGGTTTATAAGCGAATAAACAAAGGCCAAAAGCAGTAGCGATGCTGCAACTGCTAAAACTAAAATACTGTCGCTATCCATTCAAAATCCTTATATCACAAGGACTTACGTCATTTGTTTTTCCCCAAATAGCGAAAAAATGGTGAAAATTCAAAAACGAAAATAGGTTGAACATACGTAGAATATAGAAAATTCGGAGGTTTATTCCTCTAATCCCGCCTCTATTTTAAAGGCTATGCCCCCCAGCTTCCGAGTATACCCCCTGGGGGACCAGCATACTCTGGACCAGGAGGCCCTTGTTATGGTGGCCCTGGCGGTCCTTGTTATTCCGGTCCCGGCGGAACAGGTGAAAAGTGCCCCAAGGTTTGTCGATAATGTTAAACAGACAAAAATGGCACAAATGTGGTTTACCCGTATGGAGAGTAGATTATGAAAGAATCGCTTTTAAAGTGGCTACAATGTCTTTATAGATACAAAGGTACGACTTATGGATATGCTAGTAGAAAAGATTTTCTAATTGTATTTGGATTTAATTTTTTATTCGTATTTGTATTGAGTTTTTTATATCATATTTTGGTATATGCTACACTACAAGAGCCAGTTTCGCTAGAACAGGAAGGTATAATTAACGTTTTTTCTTATTTTATCATAATTCCATTTATGCTTTTTACAACGCTAGCTAACCTTTCTCTCTTTTTCATGCGGGTAAATGATATATTTGGCAGACGTTATTTTACAACAAAAAAACGAATTTTCGCATACTTTGCAATAGCTTTCTTCATAGAGGTGCTAGGAAGATTCGTGCTTATGAAGGCTTTTAGCATCGAGCCTATAGATTCATCTGGATGGTTTGGATTTTTAATTGCTGTAGTTTTATGCGCTTACCCATCCCCAAAAAAAGAAAAGGAAGACGCTCCTGTAGCTGAATATAAATTACCCAAAAAAGGGATTGTCGCCACATGCTTGGCAACCATTATTTCATTTTGCTTCTCTTTATATTTGGTTGTGGAAATATCAAGAGCTATAGAGGAGAAGATTACAGAAGAGAATGCTGGAATAGAACTTGAAAGTGAGGTAGATAACCAGCAACATCCATCACAAATTGAACGCGGAAACGTTATAGAGTTGCCGGGACACTTGGAACACTTTTAGAGAATAGCTCGAATGTTGAGAGAAGCAAGAGAATGGCGCATGGTTTATGAGAATGGCGTTAGGTGGCTTGAGGTGGTGGAATGATTTATTTACTTGCAGTAGCATGTCCGTTTGCGGCAATAGGAATAAGTATAAATTCTCCTTATTGGATTTGCATTCCAATATTGTTAATTGAACTTATATATTTGTTTGCTTTTACATTTTCGATTAGAAAACCGCCAAACGATTCTTTTATTCGTTTGGGAATTTCAAGATGGATAGGAAATATTATTGGAATCATAATAGAATTAATTTTTAAAATTGAGTGGCAGCTAATATCTGAAAAAAGAATAGAGAAGTTCTACAAAAGACAAATCGCCTTAGGGCAAGGAAAATTTTACGGCATAAATAGCGTGGCTGATATCAAAGAAAAGGATAGCGAATTATTTGGAGATTGTAGAAATGCCGAAGAAATAGTAAATTCAAATCTATATTCAAAACTTCAGGAAAAAAAAATAAAAGCATCAGATTTAGACTTTGAAAAGCCGCTTAAACTTAAAGATTTAGTCGAGGAAAAAATCTATTCAGAATATATATATCGAAAAGCAATATGTGAAGACTTTAGAAAAAAATTTCCTAGTGGCGGCATTACTGATTATAGTTGGATTTATTTCGATGATAAAGTATTGCGCATGTCTAGTTTTTTAATAAGCTTGTTCTGTATAGGCTGCATAAACTATACTATATATGCTATAAGTATTGGTATTTTTGAACTCTTACCTAAAACAAATGAACTGATATTTATTGCTTTTCTATTGTTTGCATTTTTAGGTATATTATACTCTGTTGGCTTCCTCTTTAATTTTTTTATTGACCCTAACAGTCACGAAAAGATAGTACGCGAAAATATAGCCAGAAATGAAGGTGCGAAATTAAAAAACTGTACATACTGGTATATACAACAAGAATCCGCTAAAAATTTCTTTATAGGCACGCCAGAAGGGTTAGCGGGACTTGCAGCCTTAGTAAACGCAGGAAATGACTTTAAGGGAAAAACTATTTATCTTACGCAGGATATTGCACTTAATGATGCTGCCGACTGGAAAAATTGGAAATATAACCCGCCTAAATACGAGTGGATACCAATAGGAAATAGAGAGAATCCATTCAACGGAACTTTTGACGGTGGGGGGCATGTAATTAGCGGCATGAACATTAGCCGAAGTAAACTTGGTGGCGGTGAATGTCTTGGATTATTCGGATGTGTAGGCTCCACGAATGGCGATGATACTCCTCAAGGAACAATAAAAAATCTTGGCGTAATAAATTCGCATATTAAGAGTGAGACTTTCTTGGAAGCTGGCGGTTTAGTAGGCAACCTTAATTTTAACGGAATGTTAATTGACTGTTATTTTATAGGTTTAGCATCTGAAGAACGTGCCGGAGGGTTGGTAGGAAGTAATGCTGGAGCTATAAACCGGTGCTATTCTAAGGTAGAGGTATCGGAAGGCTCAACTGCCGGAGGGTTAGCAGGAGTAAATATAGGAACGATAAACCGCTGTCATTCTATTAGCAACGCTGCCGAACTGGTTGGGGAAAATTGTGAAGGCAGTAAGATTAGCCAGAACTGCTATAAGAAGCCTCTCCTGACTTTATCAATGCGCCTCCCTAAACGTTTTTCAGAATTTTTCATCAAATAATTTAGCTATTGAATTGTGCCTGTCGGTCAACAGCATTGTTTTGGCTATGGTCTTTCCGCTGG